>CAVFDO010000098.1:0-7604 GCA_963621095.1 bacterium | reverse complement strand
GTGCAATGAGAGGGTCGAAGAAAATTTTGAAATTTTCTTCACTCTACTCTATTTTGTATAGATGATTTGAAATGATTTTCCTTCTAATGTATACGAACCATTAAAATGGATTTCTTGTTTTGATATAACATCCATTCCTTTTTCGACACCTGCATCAAAGTATAGTTCAGTAGGTTCTTGATCGATATTTAATAAGAAAATAATTTGTTCAGAATCGTTTCTTCTTATAAACGCAATCTGTTTATTTTGAATGTATAACTGTTGATAGTCACCATTTGCAAAAACAGGATATTTCTTTCTGACTTCATTGAGTCTTTGGATTAAATCTGTTAGTTTATTCCATTCAGGCTTATTGAAACAAGGTCTTAAATCATCATCTGACCAATTTGTTCTTGTTCCTTTTGTTCCCCATTCACTTCCATAATAAATACAAGGAATACCTGGCATTGCATATAAAAGTGCATAGATGAGAGGTAAATCAGATATATCTGTTAATTCTGAAGCAATACGATTTACATCATGATTATCAACAAAGCTTAATAGATGTTTTCCTGTATATAAGCACCATGGATCTTTTCCGAATTGACGATTTAAAGAATATCCAATTTCAAATAGATTCATACTATTGAAAGAAGAATACAATCCTTTTCTACACTCATAGTTTGTTACAGAATCCAATAAACCATCATTCATGATTTGGTTGTAATCTCCACCAATCATTTCTCCTAAAAAGAAGAAATCTGGTTTGTAAGAGCGCACATGATTACATAATTCATGCATGAAGTTACGATCTACCATATATGCTACGTCTAATCGTAATCCATCAATATGAAATTCATCGATCCAACTATCAACACATTGTATTAAATAGTTTCTAACTTCAGGGTTATTCATATTTAACTTAACTAGCTCTTGATGACCTTCCCATCCTTCATACCAGAAACCATCTGGTTGATTTACATCATCAAAATTAATGTGGAACCAATCTTTATATGGTGAATCCCATTTATTTTGAATGACATCTTGGAAATAAGGAAATCCTCTACCAACATGATTGAATACACCATCTAAGATAATAGAGATATGATTTTGATGTAATGCATCACATACTTTTTTGAAGTCTTTATTTGTTCCTAAACGACAATCAATTTTTGTGTAATCTCTTGTATCGTAGCCATGCTTATCACTTTCAAAGATTGGATTGAATAAAATAGATGTAATTCCTAATTTTGTGAAATGTGGTATCCAATCAATGATTTCTAGAATACGATGTTCTAATACACCATCATTTTCTTTTGGTGCACCACAAAATCCAATTGGGTAGATTTGATAGATTGTTTGATTAAAATCCATTATATTTCTCCTTTTAAATAACGATGGATCATTTCTGCGGTAATACTAGCATCATCTAATGGGTCAACATAAGAATCATCTCTTGTAACCCATTCGGCAATCTTTAATTCCTCATCATCTAATGATATTGTTTGATTTCCATGCGCATAGGCAATAAATGTGAAAATCAAAGAAGATGACCAAGCCCAAGGTTGATCTTTATAGAAAGTGAGGTCTGTAATTGTAAGACCTGTTTCCTCTTTTGTTTCACGAATTGCGGCTTCTTCAGCAGTTTCTCCAATTTCGATAAATCCCGCAACTAACGCATATTTAGAATATGCAGCGTGTGCGTATTTTGTAACTAATAATTCATCTTTATCATTTTTAATCGCAACAATTACAACAGGATTGATTCTAGGGAATACTAGATTTCCACAGTTTGGACATCGCATCGCTCTTTCTTTTGTGTCATCTTCCATTCTAGAAGAGCATCTTCCACAAAAGACATTATTTCGATACCAATCATAAAGATGCCATCCTGTAATAGCCGCAAATGCATCTACTTTAGGTTCATATTTTCTTAAAGATTGAATATCTAAAGAAATAGGATGTAAATACATGAGATCTCCTAGATAGTAATTTGTGTTATCAATTTGAAAAAGATAGCGCAATGTTATTTCTTGGGAAATATCTTCGTAATGATAAAAAGAACGATCCTTTTTCAATAAAATATTTCTTCCGTCATAAGAAAGAATGACATCATTTTTCTTTGGAGAAACAGGATTGTAATGATTTTTGAATTGATGTGGAATAATTGTTTGATACATAGTAAGTATATGACCCTCAACAATACAATTATACAGAAAAAAATTTATGAAAAATAGACTATTCTTTCAAAATAAATAGATTATATTATAAGTACAAACAAAGAAGAGCTCTAAAAGAAAAGGAGGAGTTCATATGAAGGAGATTCTACTCGAATATTAATTATGTTCTTCTAATTATGATGCAGAAATAATTGGGAGAACAAATAAAGAACCATTGATTTTCACAAAAACTGGAAGATCGAAATTAGAAAAAATAGAAAGTAGAAAAGTCTGCATAAGAGTCAGACCAGTGGACAATCTAAATTAAAAACTGAATATTAAAACGATTCAAGAAAATTCTTGATGAAAGTTAGATTACAGTATCTAAACACAAGTAAAAAAAGAAAAGAAATATGTGGAAAATAATATCCACAAAAAAAGGTCACACAAATGTGTGATCTTTTAATATCCAAGTTCTTTATTGACGATATTTTCTAATTCTTCATTGTTTAAATAATGTATTAAATTTCTATAGAAGATAGAAATGACATTATCATAACTTGCCTGTGCGTTAAATCTACCAGAGATATGTGGTGTAATATAAACATTTTCAACATTCCATAGATCCATATTTTTAGGAAGTGGTTCATATTCTAAAACATCTAAACAAGCAGCGGATAGATACTTTTCTTTCATGACTTTTACTAAATCTTTTGTGACGATAGCTGAACCTCTACCAACGTTCATAATGACTGCGTCTTTCTTCATTTTATGAAGTCTATCATAATCAAACATATGAATCGTTTCTTTTGTTTCTGGTAAAGATAAAACAACGATATCCATATCAGGTAATACAGAATCTATTTCATCCATCGTATACAACGCTTCTAAGTAGTTAGGTGTATCGTGCTTTGTACGACGAACACCATATACTTTCGCCCCTAAAAGATGCATTGTTTGAGCGTATTTGCTTCCAATGCTACCCATACCAACAGATAGAATCTTTAGATTGGAAATCGTTGGTACAGAACCTAGATTTGTCCATTCGTGTTTTGCGGCAACTTTTTCGTATTCGAATAGTTTCTTTGTGACAGCTAATGTACACGCAAGTAAATGTTCTGATATGGCAATATCATATGCACCTGAAGCGTTGGTTAAAAGAATAGAATCTGGAATATCACAATATGTATTGGCTCCGGCAGAATCTAATTGGAGCCATTTTGTAGATTCTAGATCAATCATATCTTTCTTTGGGTTTCCAAAAATAATATCAACATCTTTAAAGTCTTCTTTTGTGACTGTTGTTTTCTCTTTGAAAAGACATTCGATATTTGTATCTTCAAACTTTTTCTTCATTTCATCTGTAATTGGTGTTAAAAATAATGCTTTCATAATATTCTCCCAACAATATGTTAATATTGTAACTATTTTAAAGGAAATTAGTAGTATAAAATAGAAAGAGAAAGAAGGAGATTTCTTATGTTGAAACATATTAAATGGACAGATGTCTTGATGTCACTTGCGTATGTTGTGGCAGGCGTTTTATTGGTGATATTTCCGAATGAAAGTGGACAAGTAATATCTTATATTGTTGGAGGTAGTGCTGTTGTATATGGAATTGTATCTTTGACAGCGTATTTTCTAGCAGATATTCGTGATACGTTATACAACAATCATTTTGTGTTAGGATTGATGGCAATCATATTTGGCGTCGCAATTATTGTGAAGAAAGATTTAATTGTAGATTTGATACCATTTATTTTAGGGCTATGTATTGTTACGAGTGGTTTGATTAAATTACATCGTGCAGTGATTGCCTCAAGAATTAAATATGATGCCTCTTTAACATATGCGTTATTAGGCGTTGTATCTATCATCTTTGGTGTTGTTGTAATGTTCTTCTTAAGTGGAGAAACAGCACAAAATATTATTTTTACAGTCATTGGTTGTGGAATGATTTATAGTGGATTATCTGATTTATTTATTCAGTTCTTTTTGGCAAATAAATTTAATGCATTTATTAGAGCTTTTGAAGATGCGATCAATCAAAAACAAAGTAATATTGTAAATGTTGAAGCGATTGAAAAACCAGTAGAAGAAACAAACCAAGAAGATTCTAATATTTAGATATTTGATGTATCTGTGGTAGAATGAGTCGGCGGAGGTTTTGCGATGTTTAATGATTGGTTTAGTATAGGACCATTTACGATTCATGGATATGGAGTCATGATTGCGATTGGTATCTTGGTTGCATCTTGGCTTGCTTCTAAGCTATGTAAGAAAAATGGTCTTGATTATGAAAATATAGATTCCTTTATCATATTTGTGATTGTGATTGGATATGTGTTTAGTAAATTGACTTATTGTTTGACAGTATTTGATCAATTTCTAAAAGATCCTCTTAGTACTCTTGGTTCTAGTGGATGGGTTGTATATGGAGGCGTACTAGGTGGTATTCTAGCTGCGGCAATCTGGTGTAAATGGAAAAAATGGAAGTTTATGGACTATTTTCCAGTATTGATGCCATGTGTTGCCTTAGCACAAGGATTTGGTAGAATTGGATGTTTCTTTGCGGGATGTTGTGGTGGTGTAGCTACTGATGCATGGTATGGAATTCAATTTCCAGCTAGTTCACTTGCGTGGACAACTTCACAAAAAATCGTTCCTACGCAATTACTATCTAGTGCTGGAGATTTTCTGATCTTTGCGTTTTTGTACTATAACTTAAACAAAGGAAAACATCCTGAAGATACAGGAGCTTGGTATTTGATTCTATATTCTTTAGGTAGATTCGTGATTGAATTCTTTAGAGGTGATTTGGTAAGAGGACAAATTGGTCCATTTTCAACATCACAATTTATATCATTATTTGTATTTATATTTGGTGCTTATCTAATTTGGAATAGACAAAGGAAAGAGGAAAAGGTATGAAAATTGGTATTGCGAATGATCACTCAGCTGTAGAAATGAAGAATGAAGTTAAAGCGTATTTGGAAAGTCTAGGTTACGAAGTTATCAATTATGGAACTGACACAAATGATTCTGTAGATTATCCATTGTATGGTGAAAAAGTCGCAGAAGCAGTTGCGAGTGGTGGAGTTGATAGAGGTGTTGCGATTTGTGGAACTGGTGTAGGAATTGGGCTTGCTTGTAATAAAGTGAAAGGCATTCGTGCATGTACTTGTTCGGAACCATATAGTGCAGAATATTCTAGACGTCATAATAACGCAAATGTTGTAACATTTGGAGCTAGAGTAATTGGACCAGAAACCGCAAAACAAATCGTCAAAGTGTTCATGGAAACTGAATTTGAAGGTGGTAGACACGAAAGACGTGTGAATCAATTGATTGAGATTGAAAATAAATATTTCAAATAGAATGGTTGAAAAATCATTCTTTTTCTTTATAATTTTCCAAAAGAAAAGAGGGCTCAGTTATGTATTATTTAGATATGCATTGTGACACAATTACAAGATTATTGAGAAATGCGGATGAAGGAAAAGATTCATCTTTAAGAAAGAATGATCTTCATATCGATTTAGAAAGAATGAAACAATCTAATTATCTCTTACAGAATTTTGCGGTATTTACACCTTTAGGTCATGTAGATGATCCAATGTATTTTGCCTTACGTGCAATAGATAAATACTATGAAGAAATTGATCAAAACACAGATATCATAAAACCTGTATATTCTTATCAAGACATCATGAAAAACAAAGAAGAAGGGTATATGTCCGCAATGCTGACGCTAGAAGAAGGTGCTGTTGTACATAATGATCTACGTGTGTTAAGAGATTTCTATAGACTGGGTGTAAGAATGATTACTTTGACATGGAACTATGAAAATGGAATTGCGTTCCCTAATTTTACACCTTCAAAAGATATGGATCGTAACGATATGTTAAGACATATCAATGATACAGATGGACTAACAGAATTTGGCGTGGAGTATGTCAAAGAATGCAATAAATTAGGAATCATTGTTGATGTATCTCATCTAGGAGATAAAGGATTCTGGGATGTAATCTCTTTATCCGCAAAACCAATCGTAGCTTCTCATTCTAATGCAAGAAGTGTATGTGGTGTTGCGAGAAATATGAGTGATGAAATGATTCTTGCCTTACATAAGAATGGTGGTGTCATGGGCATGAACTATTGCGATGATTTTGTAAGTGATGATAGTGATGGAAGTGTTAAGAATCTTGTAGAGCATATCAATCATATTCGTGATTTAGGATGTATTGATAATATTGGTCTTGGCTCTGATTTTGACGGTATTTCTACACGTAAAGAAATGGAAGAATGCGGAAAGATGTATGAACTTGTGGATACATTGAAACAAGAAGGTTATACAGAAGAGGAAATAGAGAAGATTTGTTATAAAAATGTATTGCGTGTTTATCAAGAAGTTTTGTTATAATGAAATCAATGAGTGATATAACAAAATTAAAATTAGCATACGCAATGAGAGAATGTATGGAAAAAGCAACTGTAGAGGATATTACAGTTCGTTCAATTTGCCAAAAAGGTAGATTTTCTAGACAAACATTCTATCGTTGTTTTCAAGATAAATATGAATTGATCAATTGGTATTTTGATCGAATTTTAAATCAGTCTTTTAAAGAAATGGGAAAAGGTACTACCATTCGTGAAAGCTTGGTTTTAAAGTTTCGTTATATTCAACAAGAACAGTTATTCTTTAGAGCTGGCTTTAAAAGTGATGAACAAAACAATCTTACGGATCATGACTTTGAAATGATATTTGCGTTCTATAAGAATCTCATTCATGAAAAAAGTGGTAATTATCCAACAAAGGATATCCAAGATGTATTAGAGATGTATTGCCATTCTTCTGTTTATATGACAGTAAAATGGATCATGAATGATAATGATAGAAGCGCTGAGGAGTTGGCAGATCTAATGGTTGAAGCGATGCCACTTGTATTATCAGAATTGTTTAAAAAACTAGAAATATTAGCTTAATATCACAGAAATGTGATATTTTTTTGAAATGTCTATGAAAATAGTTTTCATAAATAATGTAAAAGTTTCTGAAAATTGGTTTTTAATTTGTTGCATATGCTTTCTTGAAGGAATAAACTTGAAACATGATTTGTTAGATAACAAATGATGATGAGGAGGAAATACAGATGGGCAAGTATATCGTAAAACGTTTAGCTATTGGTATATTGACTCTGTTTATTCTTGCGACGATTACCTTCTTCTTGATGCATGCCATCCCAGGAAGTCCATTTGGAGCAGATAATAAGAGTTTAACTGCTGAACAATATGCAGCAATGGAGGCAAAATATAATTTGGATAAACCATTGTTACAACAATATGGGACTTACATGGTGAATCTATTACATATGGACTTTGGTGAAAGTATCTCAAAGAAAGGTGAACTTGTATCAGATATCATTATCAAAAGAGCTCCTGTAACTGCAAAATTAGGCGCTTGTG
>CAVFDO010000097.1:0-7621 GCA_963621095.1 bacterium | reverse complement strand
ACCCTTATCAGGGGTGCGCTCTAACCACCTGAGCTACAGGCCCATACTCTCAACAAGTGCTTAAATATAATATCAATACACCATCACTGTGTCAAGCATTAATTTGAAAGAAATTATTTTATAGGAAGTGAAATCTTAATATTTATCTATTTTCTAACATTGTGAAGTTTATATATCCATGTTAAAGTAAATCTGTTTTTAAGAAGAGGTTATATATGCAAGGATTTGTTACATGGTGGGCAGCACATGTTGCCTTACCGCATTGGTTGAGTGTTTTTTTTGTTTCAATGATTCCACTTGTTGAAGAAAGAGGTGGGCTTGTATTAGCGAAACTATTAGATATGCCTATTTGGTCAGGAGTATTTTGGTGTGTAATAGGAAATATCGTTCCAATTCCATTTATTTTATTATTAATTAAAAAGATATTACATTGGATGAGTGATCATCACATGAGTAAGATTACAGATTGGATCATGGAAAAAGCTACAAAGAATAAACCAAAGATTGAGAAATATGGATTTTGGGGTTTGACATTATTTGTTGGAATTCCTTTACCTGGAACTGGTGCTTGGACTGGTGCACTAGTTGCGAGTGTGTTTGATATGGACTTGAAGAAAGCATCTATTTCTATTCTTTTAGGTGTTTTCTTGGCGGCAGTGATTATGACAATTGTTTCTTATGGCATGATAGGAGCTGTGATTTCTTAATGAACTATAGTGCTTTGATTTGTGCTGCTGGTAGTGGTACAAGAATGCATCTAGGATACAATAAAGTTTATGCGAAACTTGAAAGTGGTTTGACGATTTTAGATACTACGATTTCTGTTTTTGAAGAAGATACAGATTGTACACAAATCGTTGTTGTAACAGATTTAGGAACATTTCAAGAAAATCATAAGGTAAAGAGTAATAAAATCGTAGTTGTTGAAGGTGGTGCGACAAGACAAGAATCGGTATATCATGGGTTATTTGCTGTAAATAATGAATATGTCATGATTCATGATGGTGCACGTCCTTATTTAACATCTCAAAACTTACAAGATATTAAAGAGACTTTACAGAATGAAGATGCATGTTTACTAATGGTTCCATGTAAAGATACAATCAAAAGAGTAATCAATGGATATGTTGAAATGACATATGATAGAAGTACTTTGATGAACGCACAAACACCACAAGCCTTTAAGACATCTTTGATCATAGATTGTACAAAACAAGCAATCCAAGATGACTTTGTAGGAACAGATGATGCATCCTTAGTAGAAAAATATAGTGATGTGAAAGTGAAAGTTGTTGAAGGTAGTTATTCAAACATAAAGATTACAACAATAGAAGATTTGAAATAAGTTGGAGGAATTCCAACTTTTTTTGTGAATAGTATATTGAGGTGCTTTATGAAATGTAAAAGATGTTTGAATGAAGATGAAAGTTGGTTTTATAAAGGTAGTAAAGGTTGGTATTGTAGGAAATGCATTTCTTTTGGAAGAGTATTGATAGAAGAGGATATGCAAAGTGTCGGTTTATCTATTGCGGAGGATTGTGGAGAATATACATTAAAATATCCTCTGACAAATGATCAGAAAATTATCGCCGCTAAATTACTACAACATATTTCGACAAGTGATGTTTTAGTACAAGCCGTTTGTGGAGCTGGAAAAACAGAAATTGTGATTCCTACGATATCAGAATATTTACTACATCATAAAAAGGTTTGTTTTGCGATATCAAGAAGACAAGTTGTTTTAGAAGTGGCAGAAAGATTACAAAGTTACTTCAAAAACATGAAAGTAATTGCGGTATGTGGTGGACATACAGATATATTAGATGGAGATTTAATTGTTTGTACATGTCATCAATTGTATCGTTATTATCAAGCATTCGACGTGTTGATTTTAGACGAGACTGACGCTTTCCCTTTCAAAAACAATCAACTATTAGCCAATGTCTCAAGGACATCCTGTAAAGGAAATATCATCTATTTAACAGCTACACCAGATGAAACTTTAAAGAAAAGATGTGAGGAAGGAACGCTTGTCTGTTTGAAGCTGAATAGACGACCACATGGAAAACCAATTCCTGTTCCTCATAAAAAGATTGCGCCAGTTTGGATTGATTCATTATTTTTATATCATTGGATTAAAGCACATCAAATACATCCAAGAATTGTATTTTTTCCTACGATTCAAATGACAAAGCTTTTTGGAAGATTATTTGGGGTGTTTATGAAGTGTTATGTTTGTACCAGTCAAACAGAAAATCGTGATGAAGTAATTGAACAATTTCGCACAGAAAAGAATGGAATTATGTTTTCTACAACAGTTTTAGAAAGGGGAGTTACATTTCCTCATACTGATGTTTGTGTATTTCAAGCAAACCATCCAGTGTTTGATGAAGCAAGTTTGATTCAAATGGCTGGTAGAGCTGGAAGAGATTTTACTGATCCAACTGGTGATGTTTTATTTTTGAGCGATGAGAAAAGTGATTTGGTTGATCAGTGTATCTTTTCAATTAAGGAGGCAAATTTATCATGCGATGTTTGATGTGTGGGAAAGAATTAGGAGAAAGTTCTTTTCGAGATGTTGTGATTGGTGAAGATCCGTTATGCAGTCCATGTAGAAAACAATGGGAAAAGAAACATATTTCATTTGTGATAGATGGAGTGAAAGGAGAAGCGGATTATGTTTATAATGATGCGTTTTCATCTTCATTGATTCAATTGAAAGAATGTGGTGATGAAGCACTGAAAGATATATTTTTATTTGAAGTAAGAAAAAAGATTAAAAGGAAATATAGAGGGTATACATTGTGTTGTATGCCAAGTTCTTTAGAAAAGATAAATAGTAGAGGATTTTCTCATCTACAAGAAATGTATTCTTGTTTGGATATGGAAATATTAGAACCATTCATCAAAAATACAAATATTTCACAAAAACAAAATCCAGGTTATTTAAGAAAGAATATGAGTCATGAAATCAAATTAAAAAGTGGTGTTAAATTGCCTAAGAAACTATTGTTAGTGGATGATACGATTACCAGTGGCGCAACTTTAAAAGGTGCGATTGCGTGTCTGTCAAAAGAACAACATAAAATCAAAATATATTGTGTAAGTGCGAATCGTTCGTGGGTGAAGTAGAGACATTGCTATTTTGAAAGCTTGACGATATAATTATTTAGGTTTTTTATGCAAAAAATGGAGGCTATATATGGCGAATTTCATTTCTAGATTATTTGATGAAGATGCACGAAAGATTAGACAAATTGAAAAGAAAGTTCAACCTGTTTTAGATCTTGAAGAAGAATATAAAAATAAGTCTGATGATGAGTTGAAGGCAATGACACCAAAGCTAAAAGAAAGACTCGCAAATGGTGAAACATTGGATGACATTTATACAGAAGCTTTTGCGACAGCACGTGAAGCTGCGCGTAGAGTGATTGGGGAATTTCCATATCCAGTACAGTTGATGGGTGCTACTGTTATGCAAGGTGGCGATATTGCGGAAATGAAGACTGGTGAAGGTAAAACTTTAACTTCTGTAATGGCAGTATATTTAAATGCGTTAGAAGGAAAAGGTGTTCATGTTGTAACAGTTAACGAATATCTTTCTCAACGTGATGCTGAGTGGATGGGTCAAATCTATCGTTTCTTAGGATTAACTGTTGGTGTTAACTTAAGACAATTAACAAAATTCCAAAAGAAACAAGCTTATGCATGTGATATTACATATACAACAAACTCTGAATTAGGATTTGACTATTTGAGAGATAACATGGTTACAAATGTAAATGATCGTGTTTTAAGAGGGTTGAATTTTGCGTTGGTCGATGAAGTTGACTCTATTTTAATTGATGAATCTAGAACACCATTGATTATTTCTGGTGGTCAAAAACAAACTGCGAATCTTTATTTACAAGCTGATCGTTTCGCTAAGAAACTTACAAAAGATGAAGATTATGAAATTGACGCAAGAAGTAAGAGCGTTACTTTGACAGAAGAAGGTGTATCTAAAGCAGAAAGAATGTTTAAGGTAGAAAACCTTTATGATATTTCTCATACACAACTTTTACACCATATCAATCAAGCAATGAAGGCAAACTACATCATGATCAGAGATATTGATTATGTTGTGGATGATGCAGAAGATGAAATCGTTATCGTCGATCCTAATACAGGTCGTTTGATGAAGGGTAGACAATGGTCTGATGGTCTTCACCAAGCTGTTGAGGCAAAAGAAGGTATTTCTATTAAACAAGAAACAACAACATTGGCTACAATTACTTACCAGAATTTCTTCCGTTTATACAACAAATTAGCTGGTATGACAGGTACTGCCAAAACAGAAGAAGAGGAATTCTTAGAAATCTATAACATGTATGTTGTAGAAATTCCTACAAATAGACCAGTTGCTCGTATCGATTATCCAGATGCTGTGTATGGAACAAAGAAAGCAAAGTTTAAGGCACTTGTTGAAGAAGTTATGGAACGTCACGCTACAGGACAACCAATCTTAGTTGGTACAATTGCGGTAGAAACTTCCGAATTGATTTCTAAATATTTGAAAGAAAGAAAGATTCCACACAATGTCTTAAATGCGAAGAATCATGCACGTGAAGCTGAAATTATTTCTCATGCTGGAGAAATTGGCGCAGTAACAATTGCGACAAATATGGCAGGTCGTGGTACAGATATTAAACTCGGTGAAGGTGTTCGTGAACTTGGTGGTTTATGTGTTTTGGGTTCTGAAAGACATGAATCAAGACGTATTGATAATCAGTTAAGAGGTCGTGCAGGTAGACAAGGTGACCCTGGTATGAGTAGATTCTTTGTATCTGTACAGGATGATTTGATGATTCGATTTGGTTCTGAAAGAATGGAAGGAATCTTTGCTTCATTAGGTGATGAAGCTGTTGAATCTAAGACAATCACAAAGGCTATTTCTTCTGCACAAAGAAGAGTAGAAGGTGTGAACTATGATGCTCGTAAACAATTATTACAATATGATGATGTTATGAGACAACAAAGAGAAACAATGTATGAACAAAGAAACTTCATTTTAGAAAATGATGATGTTCATACAGTTGTTCAACAAATGTTCCAAAGAGTTATTTCTGACATGGTTTCTTCATATACAAACTTTGAATCTAGAAGCCAAGATGTTGATACAGAAGGTTTAATTAAGGGATTAAATGATATCGGTTTTAAAGATCTTGTTACAAACAATGATCTAGGTGGAAAGAATCGTGAAGATATTTCTGGTTATGTATATGAAAAAGCTTGGGAATACTATGAAAAGAAAGTTGAACCAGTAAAAGATAAAATCAGAAATGTTGAAAAAGAAGTATCTTTGAGAACAATTGATAGAGCTTGGTCAAATCATATTGATACAATGGATAAACTTAGAAATGGTATTGGTTTAAGAGGATATGCACAATCCAATCCTTTACAAGCTTATGTACAAGAAGGATACCAATTATTTGAAGATATGATGGCTACAATTTCTCAGGAAATCGTAACTTTCTGTATGAATGTGCGTGTTATTCCAGCAAGTGAAGCAAATAAGGAGGCGTAATGGAACTATATGAGATGAAGCAGTCTGTTTCAAAGAACCAAGAAAAATTGAAGTCTATGGGTGCTTCACTCGATCTTGATTCTAAGCGAAAACAGATTGAAGAAAACAATTTGAAGATGCAAGAAGCTGATTTTTGGAATGATCAAAAGGCAGCACAAAAACTAATCAAAAATAACAATCAAATCAAACAATTGGTTGATAGTTATGATGAACTTGTTGGAATTCTTTCTGACTTAAATGATTCTGTGAATGAATTGAGTACAACATTTGATGAAGATATGAATGAACTTGTACAAGAAGAATTCACAGAAGCAATGAAGAAATTTGAAGAATTTGAAATTCAAGTGTTATTATCAGGACCATATGATAACCATAACGCAATTCTTGAAATTCATCCTGGTGCTGGTGGAACAGAAGCTATGGACTGGGCTGGAATGTTATATCGTATGTATATGCGTTATTGTGAAAGAAAAGGTTATAAGATTACGTTATTAGATTATCAAGAAGGTGAAGAAGCTGGATTGAAGTCTTGTTCTGTTCAAATTGAAGGACCTATGGCCTATGGCTATTTGAAAGCGGAAAATGGCGTTCATAGACTTGTTCGTATTTCTCCTTTTGATTCTAACGCAAGAAGACATACATCTTTTGCATCTGTAGAAATCGTTCCTGAATTTGATGATGATATGGAAATTGAAATCGATGATAAAGATTTGGATGTCATTACAATGCGTTCTTCAGGTGCTGGTGGACAGCATATCAATAAAACAGACTCTGCAGTTCGTATGACACATAAGCCAACAGGTATTACAGTATTCTGTCAAACACAACGTTCTCAATTACAAAATAGAGAAGCTTGTTTAAATCAATTGAAGAGTAAGTTATTACAACTGAAGATTCGTGAACAAGAAGAAAGAATGGCTTCTATTAAAGGTGAAGTGAAAGCGAATGAATGGGGATCACAGATTCGTTCTTATGTATTTGCACCATATACAATGGTAAAAGATCTAAGAACAGGACATGAAGTTGGTAATATCCAATCTGTTATGGATGGAGATCTAGATGGATTCGTTGATTCTTATTTGAGAAGTCAGATTACAAGTGATATCGATGAATAAAACAATTGAGATTACAATTGAAGAAACAGAAAACAGCCTTCCTTTAAAGGCTGTTTTGTCTAAAAGTGTTGGTTTAAGCAGAAGAGAAATTTCTAGATTGAAATTTTCTCATGGATTATTACTGAATGGTAAAGAATGCAGAGTTACTGAAATCGTACATACAAATGATGTGATTACTTTAACCTTTTTAGAGAAAGATCTTCCACATGTGATTCGTATGATTGGTAAACCTGAAATCTTGTATGAAGATGAAGATTTAGTGATTGTTAATAAACCTGCAGGCATGGTATGTCATCCTACCCATGAACATTTAGATGATGATATGGGGACACTGTTACAGAATTATTATGGTAAAGGATTTATGATACGTTCGATTGGTAGATTAGACAAAGATGTATCGGGAATCATGGTCTATGCCAAAAATCAAGTGGCAGCTTCTAGGCTCAGTAAACAACGAACAAAAGATGCTTTACACAAAAAGTATCACGCAATCGCAGAAGGGAGCTTTAAAGAAAAAGAAGGAACTTTAACCTATTCTTTAGAAAGACAAGAACGTAGTAAACAAAGAAAGATATCTGAAAATGGAAAGCCTTGTATTACACATTACAAAGTCTTACAAGAATTCAATGGCTATACATTGTTAGAAATCTCCATTGAAACAGGAAGAACACATCAAATTCGTGCGGGAATGGCAAGTATCAACCATCCACTATGTGGAGATACTTTATATGGAGGATCAAGTAAGTGGATTGATCGACCAGCATTACATTGCGCAAGCATTGATTTGTTACAACCATTCCAACAAACACCAATTCATATTGTATTAGAAGAACCTGAAGATATGGCACAACTATTAAAAACTCACCAATAGCGGTGAGTTTTAATATGTGTGTCGGGCATGATGCACATCTAGTACAGATTAAACTGTACCACAGGTATT
>CAVFDO010000096.1:0-7681 GCA_963621095.1 bacterium | reverse complement strand
TGGGCAATTCATCCCTAACTGGAAAAAGTTTCAGTCAGGGTATTCTTGCCTAAATGATAAAAAACTATATTCTCTCATTTGTTCTTTTAAAAAAACCTTGTACATAATACAAGAAGTTTTCTTATTCTCTAAATGAAATATGTAAGTTAGGATTCTCATCCCCTGCTCTACCTAACAACATCAACACTTTAAATCCATATTCTTGATCGCATAGTTTTCGAACACATTCTTTTGTCAGAAGGAAAGTTGTTCCTTCTTTTACTTCAGATAAACAATCATTTAATGCATCTAAATTGTTTCCCATATAATTAGGAAAAGAAAATAGTTCATTAAAATAATCTAACGTAGATTCTTTATTTATAACACGATCAGCTTCTAACCAAATCTTTCTATTAAAATCTAAATCCATCAATCACCATCTCCATACAACAATTCAAAAGATTCATAATGATCTTCTGTATACCAAATATCTCCATCCTCTGAATAAATAATTCTTTTCGCACCTCTAGATGTCTTACCTTCTGTATCAATATCACACTCATGATATTCATTATTTTCTGGAAGTGTTCCTTCATAGTTACCATAGTAATCTCCACCAATACTTTTATTCGAAATCACTTGTGATAAAGCACCGCCTTCCCAACCTTGTTTTCTAGCTTCTTTTTTAGTCATGTAGTTAGAAGGTAAATGATCATATAAATGAATATATAAAGCCACTTCATCTTTTTGATCCGTTTCTACACTTTCTGTGATATACGCTTCACTACTTGAAGTTTTTACATAAGGTTCCGCAAAACAACTTGATATTGAAAAGCATAAAAGAAAAGATAATATTAATTTATGAATTTTCATTTCTCTTCACCAACTAAATATTGTTTTAGTTCAATCATGTTATGAACAATTGGTACATCTAAATCAGATACAGGTCTTCTTTCATAACAATACCAAATAGGTTTTAATCCACTACGAATCGCACCTGTAATATCCGAAAAGAAAGTATCACCAATCATATATGTATCTTCACACTTTGCTCCTAATTTCTCACAAGCTATTTGAAAGATTCTCTTATCTGGTTTTTGAATCTCATAATCACCCGCAACAACCACTATATCAAAGAATGGTTCTAAACCAGAATGTGTAATCTTATTATGTTGAGAAACAGAATTTCCATTAGAAAGAATGCCTAAACGATATTCTTTCTTTAATTCTTTTAGTACTTCTTTTACATCATCTGAAATAATTTGATATTGATCAAAATTGTCATACCAATATTGTTTCCAATAATCTATATCCATATCATGAAACCAATTTTCTTTAATATTATTCATCGTAAAAGATTTGTTGTAGATTCCATATTGATCCCAAATCAAACATCTTTGAACCATTTCTTCTACATCTATTGAATGCATATCTTTACCAGATAATTCAGTAATAATGTGTTGATATAAATGATATGCAGATTCATATCTCTTTGTTAGTGTACCATCAAAATCAAATAATATTCCTTTTGTCATATCAAAGAATATACCACAAAAAAAGAGATACCCAAAGGATATCTCTTACATAACAATAAGATTTAATTAAGCTTCGATTTCTGTAATAGAACCGGAACCTACTGTTCTACCACCTTCACGGATAGAGAACTTTGTACCGTTTTCAATAGCGATAGGAGCTAGAAGTTCAACTTCCATAACTACGTTATCACCAGGCATGCAGAGTTCTGTACCTTCTGGAAGAGTGATTACACCAGTAACGTCTGTTGTTCTGAAGTAGAACTGTGGACGGTAGTTAGAAACGAATGGTGTATGACGTCCGCCTTCTTCCTTAGTTAATACGTAAACTTGAGCCTTGAACTTTGTATGAGGTGTAACAGATCCTGGCTTAGCAAGAACTTGTCCACGTTCGATTTGTTCACGGTTAACACCACGAAGTAATGCACCGATGTTATCACCTGCTTGAGCATAGTCAAGAGTCTTACGGAACATTTCGATACTACTGTTCTACCACCTTCACGGATAGAGAACTTTGTACCGTTTTCAATAGCGATAGGAGCTAGAAGTTCAACTTCCATAACTACGTTATCACCAGGCATGCAGAGTTCTGTACCTTCTGGAAGAGTGATTACACCAGTAACGTCTGTTGTTCTGAAGTAGAACTGTGGACGGTAGTTAGAAACGAATGGTGTATGACGTCCGCCTTCTTCCTTAGTTAATACGTAAACTTGAGCCTTGAACTTTGTATGAGGTGTAACAGATCCTGGCTTAGCAAGAACTTGTCCACGTTCGATTTGTTCACGGTTAACACCACGAAGTAATGCACCGATGTTATCACCTGCTTGAGCATAGTCAAGAGTCTTACGGAACATTTCGATACCAGTAACAACTGTCTTTTGTGTTTCCTTGATACCAACGATTTCTACTTCGTCGTTTAAGTGTAATTCACCACGTTCTACACGTCCTGTAGCAACAGTACCACGACCTGTGATTGTGAATACATCTTCAACTGCCATTAAGAATGGCTTGTCGTTATCATGTTCAGGTGTTGGGATATAAGCATCAACAGCATCAAGTAATTCCTTGATAGCTGGTGTCCACTTAGCATCTCCTTGAAGAGCTTGGTAAGCAGAACCACGGATTACAGGAGCGTTGTCTCCATCGAATCCATACTCAGAAAGAAGTTCACGAACTTCCATTTCAACTAAGTCAACTAATTCATCATCGTCAACCATGTCGCACTTGTTTAAGAATACAACGATAGCTGGAACACCTACCTGACGAGCAAGTAAGATGTGTTCACGAGTCTGAGGCATTGGTCCATCAGTAGCAGCTACTACAAGAATAGCACCATCCATTTGAGCAGCACCAGTGATCATGTTCTTAACATAGTCAGCGTGACCTGGACAGTCAACGTGTGCATAGTGTCTCTTTAATGTTTGGTATTCAACGTGAGCTGTGTTGATAGTAATACCACGTTCTTTTTCTTCTGGTGCACCATCGATTTGGTCATAAGCTTCGAATGCAGCCTTACCATCTTCAGGATGTTCAGAAAGATACTTTGTGATTGCAGCTGTAAGAGTTGTTTTACCGTGGTCAACGTGTCCGATAGTACCAACGTTAACATGCTCTAAGCTACGGTCGAATTTTTCCTTTGCCATTTGGTTTTTTCCTCCAGTTTATTTACTTTTTTCAACTTATTCAGTCTGCCATCATTTTACTTGATGGCAAACTAAATTACAACATTTTTTAATTCCTTTTGAATATTACTTAGAAGCGTGTGCTTCGATAATATCTTTCGCAATATTCTTTGGAACTTCTTCATAGTGGTCCATTTGCATTGTGAAGATACCACGACCTTGTGTAAATCCACGAAGATCTGTTACATAACCGAACATTTCAGCTAGTGGTACGAATGCCTTAACCTTAATAGCATTACCTGTTTCTTCTTGTTCACGAATTTGACCACGTCTCTTAGTAACGTCACCCATTACTGCACCTAAGTATTCAGATGGTGCTGTGATATCTACAGCCATGATAGGTTCTAGAATTGTAGGGTTACATTTCTTAGCAGCTTCCTTAAGAGCTAAGGATGCAGCAATCTTATATGCTTGTTCACTTGAGTCGACATCATGGTAAGAACCATCGAATAGTTCAGCACGAATATCTACAACTGGGAATCCAGCAACAAGACCATTTGGAAGAGCTTCTTCTAGACCTGCTTGAGTAGGCTTGATGAATTCCTTAGGAATTGATCCACCAACTGTTTGATCTTCGAATTCGAATCCCTTACCTGGGTTTGGTTTAAATCTGATCCAAACATCACCGTATTGACCATGACCACCAGACTGTCTTACAAACTTACCTTGTACTTCAGCTTCTGACTTGATAGTTTCACGGTATGCTACCTGTGGAGCACCTGCTGTAGCTTCAACCTTAAATTCTCTCTTCATACGGTCGAGAATAATATCTAATTGAAGTTCACCTACACCGGCGATGATTGTTTGACCAGTTTCTTCATCTGTATAAGCTCTGAATGTTGGATCTTCTTCAGCAAGCTTTTGAAGAGCAGCATCCATCTTTTGAGAGTCAGCTTTTGTCTTTGGTTCAACAGACATCTGGATAACTGGTTCTGGGAATACCATCTGCATCAATTCGATTGGTGCATTTTCATCACAGAGAGTATCAGAAGTTGTTGTGAACTTTAGACCAACTGCACCAGCGATATCACCAGTATAAACTTCTTCGATATCAGCACGGTGGTTAGCATGCATTCTTACAAGACGACCAAGTCTTTCTCTCTTACCCTTTGTAGCATTTAATACATAAGAACCAGCAGTAGCGTGACCAGAGTAAACTCTGAAGTATGTCAATCTACCTACGAATGGGTCTGTAGCAATCTTAAATGCAAGAGCTGAGAATGGTTCATCATCACTTGGCTTACGGCTAGATTCTTCACCATTTGGTAAATGTCCAGCGATAGCGTCAATATCTGTTGGAGCTGGTAAGTAATCTACTACAGCGTCCAATAACATTTGAACACCCTTGTTCTTATAAGCAGAACCACAGAGTACTGGGAAGAATTCAGAAGTCATAACACCCTTACGGATAGCAGCCTTGATTTCTTCAACTGTTGGTTCTTCACCTTCAAGAACTTTCATCATGAGATCTTCATCGTAGTCAGCAATAGCTTCTAACAATTCAGCATGTTTAGCTTCTGCTTCTTCTTTGAATTGATCTTCAATATCGATAACTTGAATATCTGTACCCAAGTCATTTGCATACATTTCCTGTTTCATTGTTACTAAGTCAATGATTCCACGGAAACTTGCTTCAGCACCAATTGGCATCTGGATTGCAGCTGCCTTAGCACCTAAACGATCTCCAATAGAGTTAACACTCATATCGAAGTCTGCACCTGTAGCGTCCATCTTGTTAGAGAAAACGATACGAGGAACTTTATATTCAGAAGCCTGTCTCCAAACAGTTTCTGTTTGTGGTTCAACACCAGCCTTGGAGTCAAGGACTGTTACAGCACCATCTAATACACGAAGAGATCTTTCAACTTCAGCTGTGAAGTCTACGTGACCTGGTGTATCGATAATGTTGATCTGACAGTCTTTCCAGTGACATGTTGTGGCTGCAGAAGTGATTGTGATACCACGTTCTTGTTCCTGAGCCATCCAGTCCATCTGGGAAGCGCCATCGTGAGTCTCACCGATCTTGTAAATCTTACCTGTGTAATAAAGGATACGTTCAGTTGTTGTTGTTTTACCAGCATCAATGTGAGCCATGATTCCGATATTACGAATCTTATTTAATGGGAACTCTCTTGGCATTATTAGCTCCTTTCTCTAATTACCAACGGAAGTGAGCAAACGCCTTGTTTGCTTCAGCCATCTTATGAACATCTTCTCTCTTCTTAACAGAAGCGCCTGTTCCATTAGCTGCGTCCATGATTTCGTTAGCAAGTCTTTCTTCCATTGTGTTCTCATGGCGTAATCTAGAATAGTTAACGATCCATCTGAGACCCAATGTTAATTTTCTTTCAGCAGATACTTCTACTGGTACTTGGTAGTTTGCACCACCTACACGTCTTACCTTCAACTCTAATTGAGGCATTACATTTCCGAGAGCCTTTTCGAATACTTCCATAGGGTTCTCGCCTGTTTTCTTTTCGATTGAAGCGAATGCATCATACAAAATTGTTTGAGCTGTTCCACGCTTACCATCAATCATGATCTTGTTAATTAACTTTGTAACTAACTTTGAGTTATAGATTGGATCTGGTAATACGTCACGCTTTGCTACATAACCTTTTCTTGGCATATTAATTTTTCCTCTCTATCTCTTACTTCTTAGGCTTCTTAGCACCGTATAATGAACGGGACTGATTTCTTTCGTTAACACCAGCACAATCTAATGTACCTCTGATGATGTGGTAACGAACACCTGGTAGATCCTTAACACGGCCACCTCTGATCATAACTACGGAGTGTTCCTGTAAGTTATGTCCTACACCTGGAATATATGCTGTAACTTCCATACCATTGGATAGTCTTACACGGGCATACTTTCTTAATGCAGAGTTTGGCTTCTTAGGAGTCATTGTACCTACACGAGTACATACACCTCTTTTTTGAGGGCTGCTCAAATTTGTAGGTCTGTTTTTCAAACTGTTGAATCCTCTGTTTAATGCAGGGGACTTTGACTTGTAAACTTTATCAGTGCGGCCTTTGCGTACTAACTGGTTTATTGTTGGCATTTTCTTTCTCCTTTCGCTCATGCACACGATACCG
The DNA here is from genome assembly GCA_963621095.1 of bacterium. Lineage (GTDB taxonomy): Bacteria > Bacillota_I > Bacilli_A > Erysipelotrichales > Erysipelotrichaceae > Bulleidia. The sequence goes on along the minus strand of CAVFDO010000096.1, from coordinate 1,389 downwards.
TGTGCGTCATTCTTAGTCTTATTTTTTGGCTTCACGACATGGTAAAGCCAAAACTCACTAAGCCCGTATATATTACATTCACCGCCATTCTTATGTCAACACTTTTTTCAAAAAAATTTCGAATCCACAGAACCGTGCGTGTCAAATATTAAATTTCTGTATATTTATTATCTGTAATGATGAAATGCTTTATACAAAATTTGGCATAGAAACAGTAACCAAAACAGCGATATAAATAATATAATTGGCAACACAAAATCGCAAATCACTTCACAAATGACTGATTAACAACAAATAACGTAACATATGGTAATATAAATGCGATATAAATTTCATCTTTCTTTATCATGTTATTTCTCCATTTTTCGTTTATCGGTTATAATATCGTAAGCAAGGAGATTTCTTATGGCAAAAAAAGTATGTGACTTCTGTCTGTCAGAAACAGGTGGATTATTTAATAGACCAGAAAAACTAACAGATGGACATTATTTATGTAAAAACTGTAGAGAAATCATAAGCAATTATGGTTTACCTATGAAATATGATATATTCCAAAGAATCGTAACGGCACAACCTCATATGAAAGATATGATCATGGATACATATTTAGAAACAAATAAGCCAGAAGATATTATCGCCAGATTATACCCATTGCCAAAGATTCTTTTACACGAAGGTGAACATTGCATTAACGCAATCCGTGCAAACCTTAGAGTTTCCGCTAGTAGCATCCCTAATGAATATGCACCTAGAAGTATTGTTGAAATTAGAAAGAATACAATCAACAATATTCCAGATGCAGTCAATAAAAAAGAATCTGTAAAGATTGAAGGCATGTTATATGAAACAGAAGCTGCAGTTTACTTTATGAGTGAACATATTGTTAACTGTCATAGATTAGGTTATGTTGTACGTAATACGGATTCTACAGATAAGATTCAAGTTGTTACACCAACTAAAACCTTTTCTTACGCTGTAGAAAATGCAGAACTTTTCTTTATTAGAGAACGTTTCTATCAAAAAGTAAATGCTGCTAAACACCATAAAGATGAACATCTCATTTACATTCAGAATGATAACGAATTAAGAATTACACCTGGTGTATATGACATTCCTAAATCATTAAGACCTGGTATCTATAAAGTAAAGGCATTAAATGATGCAGGATTACATGTTAAAGATTCACTCGGTAGAGTCAGAGATTATTATGAATCAGAAGATTCTATCGATCTAACAAATGGTGGGACATTAGAAGTAACTGGTGAATATGAATTAAAATGGATTGGTGAAAAGAAGGACTAATTGTGAAGTGAACCCACTTTTTTGAACAACTAATGATTAAATCAGCAATTTGAAAGCGCTTGACATAACCCCCCCCCCGATTTAACA
>CAVFDO010000095.1:0-7692 GCA_963621095.1 bacterium | reverse complement strand
TTTTGTGAATTTAGTAAAATCAACTTTCTTCATTACATTATTTTATAACAAAACAAAAAAAATGCCTATTTCTAGACATTTTAAGCTCAGCGCAGGATCAGGGATTTGAACCCTGGCACCGGTTTCCCGATCTACGAGCTTTCCAAGCCCGCCCCTTCAACCGCTTGGGTAATCCTGCAGTTTCATTTTTAACGCCTATTAAGTTTACAACACAACATTCAGAAAAGCAATCATATATTTTATGTTTATCTCTATATTTTCTAAAAAATATAAGATATAATTTTTTATATAAGGGAGGAAAATAATGAAAAAATTAATGAATACTTTAGCTGCTATTACTATGGCAGCAACATTAACAGCTTGTTCTTCATCATCTTCCACATCTGCATATAGTGGAGAAACTACAGGAACAGCTAAAGGAATGAATGGAGATGTTACTGTAACATTAACACTTAAGGATGGTAAGATTACAGACTGCACTGCTGAAGGCAAAGACGAAACTCCAGGTAAAGGTGATGTAGCTATCGAAGAAGTTACAGCTCAAATCAAAGAAACTGGTAAGATTACTGTTGATGCAACTTCAGGTGCTACAGTTACATCTGATGCAATCGTTGAAGCTGCAAAAGCTGCACTTGAATCTGCTGGATTATCAGCAAGCGATTACGAATAATCTATCATTGAGAACATCACATGATGTTCTTTTTTGTTATAATAAATACATGACATTAAAAAAAGAAATACCAACAGACTATTTTGAAAATTGGCCAAAGCATTATTATGAAATCAAAGATCTTCATCAAAGAGAAGAAGCTTTAAAAATTGTTTTAAATAATTATTCTGATCCAAATAACCAAACGAGATTAGAAATTTTTCATAAACGTTTCAAAAAAGAAAATCAACGTTATTCTGATTTGTTTATGTTAGGATGGATCAATTGTAAAACCCTCACAACAGAAAAAGTCCATTTCTTTAATCGGAACAGAATACAAAAAGATCTCGAAAAAAATCTTACTGATCTCTGTATCTTAAACTATGAAAGAAATGCTATTTTATACGAAGAATGGAAAGCATTTTCTAAAGAATGGATTCTTTCTTGTATTGGCTCACACTCTTATAAACAAATAGCAGTAGGCATTGGACATGTAAGTGACAAAAATGTTGCGATGCGTATCGCAAATGATATTGAATCCATTACTAAAAAACTCCCTGCACAATTCGATTTAGAGGAATCATGTAAAGAGTTTCATGAAATCATGGTTAACACATACATAGAAATGTTAGAAAATGGTGAAGAATACTGGAATGATTATTTTAATAACTTCAAATAATCATCTACATTGTCTTTTGTAACTGTGATATATGGATGACGAATATATCTTCCATTTTTTAAATTCAAAGGATCTAAAGATTGATTACTCGCCAAAACATAAGATAAATCAGCTATAGATTTCGCTTGAGAAACTTGATCATTAAAAACAGTTCCAATCATATAGCCATCTTTTACTGCTTGTAATCCATCTAATGTACCGTCAATACCAACTATGATTGGCCAATTCTCTTGCGCGATATCACTTTCTTTTAAAGCTTCTATAGCTCCCAAAGCCATTTCATCATTATTAGATAAGATAAGTTCAATTTGAGCATTATATTTTGTTAATAATTGGTTTGTTTTTGTATACGCTTGACTTCTGTTCCAATTCGCAATCGCAAAATCCAATTTATCTAATTGTATTCCTTTATCACTCAAAGACTGCACTGAAACATCTGTACGTACAACGGTATCTTGATGCCCAGATTCTCCTTCTAACATTACATATTGATTTTTTCCATCTTGATTATGATCTACTTCAGGATGTTCTTGAATATAATCAAATACAAGCTCTGCCTGCTTTTGACCAGATTCACTTGCGTCTGCTCCAACATAATACAATTTCGTCCAGCTTTCTAAATCATTAGATACCAATTCTCGATTAAAGAAAATAATAGGAACATCGTTATCTTCTGCCATGGTAATGATTTTTTTCGGTGCAGTACGATCCACTAAATTAACACATATCACATCATATCCTTCATTAATCATATCCTTAACTTGTCGATTTTGCGTGAATTGTGATTGTTCTGCATCATAACTTTTTACAATCACATTGTCATAGGCATTTAATTCATTCTCTATTCTTTTTGATAGCCCCATAACAAAAGCATCATACGAATCATAATATGATATTCCAATCTTTATTTTTTCTTTATACGAATAATTTTCTTGTGCACATCCGACTAACATTACTGTGATTACCAAAAAAATTGTTAACTTTTTTTTCATATCAATCTCCAATGGGGAAAAGAATTTGTTCATTTCTATCACTAAACATGTTATCTCTATTCACAGTATAAAAATCAATTACTTTATCTGTTTTTTCTTTTTCTGTTTTTAATCTTTGATACATTGTATGAACTGAGTAGTACCCTAACATCATAAAATCTGGAACAACCATCGCCTGTATATTTCCTGCATCTAATGCCGCAATATTATAATCAGAGCAACCTATTCCATATAAATGTAAATTGTTTTCCTTTGCATAATCTACAGAAGCATCTAGCGCTATACTATCTAGCGCAACAATCATACTTGGTTTATCTACATAAAGAAATTGATCTTTTAGATTCGTTGTATCACTTGATATCGTCCAAGAAATAGATGCTCCAGCTTTTGTTAGGATATCTGATACATTATCAATTCTTTCTTTTATATTTGATTGATCCACATTACTCGCAACGATTCCAACTCTCTTGAATCGTAAATCTCTTCCTTCAATATCAAATAATTGAGAAGTAACTGTAGTAGATAACAAAGTATCATCCAAATGAATATAGTCTATATCATCAGCATCAATATCATATTTATCAACATCTGTTAATAACAATTCTAATTTACATCTTGAAGCAATATCTTGTACAACTTTCTCTGTATTGTTTGAAGAAATAAATTGTACAATAACACCATCCGCACCATTTCTAATTTCTTCATCAATTAAATTCACTTGATCCGCTAACGTTTCCATATCTGTTGTATTCACAAAATTAACATTCACATTATCATTATTTGTTGATTGACGAATACCAAACTCAAATCTCTTCCACATATCATCACTAGAATTTGGAACAATAACGGATATCTCATATTTCTTTTGCGTTGTTGGTGAATTCAATAATACAGCCATGACCGTGATTGTCAAAGAAAGAACGATCATCATTGAAATAAATATTTTATTTTTTTTCATAGAGACCTCTTTCTATTTATCCATTCACCAGATTCTAAATCTTTTTGATTTTGTTCGTTATAAATGACTGCAGGAATATGAATTGTTACCTTTGTTCCAACATCTAACTCAGATTCAATTTTAATTCCATAATTATCTCCAAATCGTAGTTGTATACGTTTATGTACATTGATTAAACCTACACCTGATCCATGTGCTTTTTTATGATCTGTATCTGATAAAATCACATTCAAGTAATCTTCTGGAATACCAAACCCATTATCTTCAATCGTGATATAAATATCTTCATCTTCTTTCCAACCTTGCACTATGATATGACCATCTTCATCCATATTTTTTACACCATAATAAATAGCATTTTCTAAGATAGGTTGTACGATGAGCTTAACTGTACAATATTGGTTGATTTCTTCTTCAATATCAAAGGAAACTGTAAATCGATTCTTAAATCGAACAGCTTGAATATTCATGTAATTCATTCCATGTTTGATTTCATCCGCAATTGGAATAATTGTATTTCCTTTTGATAAAGATAATCGAAATAAAGAAGCTAACTCTGTAATCATAAAGACTGCATCTTTTTGTTTACCACCTTCTTCTATCATCCAAACAATCGAATCTAATGTGTTATATAAGAAATGTGGATTGATTTGTGCTTGCAGTGCATCTAATTCACTCTTTCTCTTTTCTTCTTGTTCTTTTACGATATCATGTACAAGTCTCTCGTTACTTTCTTTATAGATTTGTATTGTTTCTCCCAAATGTTTTACTTCACTTGTCGCAACAGGAAGAATATCAATACCTTTTTTATTTCCCTTATAAAGTCCTGAAATAGATTCATCTAAAACATAAATTGGTTTTGAAACAAATCTAGAAATATATCTATTAATGATCATTAATAACAGAAACGTTGCGGCAACTAATAATATAAAAATATAACGTATTCTTTCCGCATAAAGATTTGAAGCCTTGGTTGAAACAGAAACAAGTTTCCACCCTGTATACCCTACTGTATCTGTTATTACAATTCTATTTGTACTATCAAAATCTTCTTCATGAATTCCATCTTTATATAATGCAGCTTTCATATTATTTTCTTTAAAATCACCAGAAGTGATCAATCTTTGATTCGGATGATAAATAATACTACCTGCACTATCAATTAAATATAAATAAAAATTAGAATTATTAGAATTTACTGAATCCAGGATTTGTTCTACAAATGAATAATTCATATCCACCAATAAAACACCTTCACTAATTTCTCCAGAATCATTCAAATTAACAGATCTGCTTAATGAAATGACCCATTTATAACGAATAGATGATTCTTCAAATAAATTTTGAACATGTGGTAAAGAAAAATGTAAATTTTCCACTTCATTTCTTGCGTTATAAAACCATTCTTGTTGTGTGACATCTATATCATCTTTGATAGTAGCATTGGGTGAAGCAGCTATCAATTCACCATCTTCTGAAAAAAGTGCTAAAGAAACAAGTTTATCTTTATTTGATTCATACAACATATTCATTTCTTTTTCACAATTATCTTTAGAAATATCAATTTCTTTGATTGTATTAAAATATAATGCATCTGATAATTGTCGCATTTGTTGAAGATAATCTTCTAGATTCGTTGTTGTTTGATTTACGACTTGGCTTGTCGTTTCAGAAATCGTTGTTTTATTTTGATATGAAAAAAACTGATATAAAATGATTCCCAACATAAAGACAATTACCGCTGAAACTACAGTAAAACTTATTAGCATCAAAGCTTGAATACTAATAGATTTAAAGTTCCATTGTTCAATTAATTTATCTTTTAAATGTTGGATCTTTTTATTCATGAATTGCCTTGCACTTTCAAACGATATTTATTTGGAGATACCCCATATGCTTTTTTAAAAACATAGGAAAAATAATTTGGATCAGAATAACCAACATCATGTGCAATCACATAAGTTTTTTCATCCTTTTCCAACAATAATTCAACTGCTCTTTTTAATCTAAGGTCAGTTAAATAACTAGTAAATGATTTCCCAACTTCTTTTTTAAAAACAGTTGAAAAATAAGCATACGATACATTTAAATAAGAACAAATACTTTCTACTGTTAAATCAGGATTTGTATAATTTTCACTTACATAATCCACTGCTTTAATAATGAAGTTCTTTGTTGTATTTGATCTTTTTACACTGATCATTTGTTGCATCTTAAAACAAATATCACTCATCCATTCATACAAATCTTTTAATTCTAACTTTTCTACTTGCATGATAATATCATGATAACTATTAAAGATTTCATTCTGATCTAATTTATTAACTACCGCAAATCCATACAACTTACTCGCTAATTGCATCACAAAGAAACGAAATTCTGGAACCTTCGTGATTTTTGTAGTACTCATTGATAAATAATCATGAATAGACTCTGACAACCCTTCTTGATTATTCATGCGAATCTTTTTAAATACATTATCTAAAGCTTCATTACTAACAGATACAACTTGTTTACTTTGTTCAGGATCGATTTCTGAAATATTGATTGCCTTTGTTGTACCATAAATAGCACGATAACTAACCGCCATTCTAGCACCCGTATAACTATCTGAAATATCAACCAAATGAGAACATACTCTTCCAATTCCAATCGTTACAGTAGCATCTGCCACGCTTTTCGCTAATCGAGTAAATTTATCACATTCATCAGTTAATTTTGTTATTTCACATTCTTCAGCATCTAATTGTGCAATCATGACAGTATTTCCTTGATAGGTAAATACTTTTCCTCTCCATTGATCACATAATTTCTCTTCCACTAATTTTCGAACAGAAACAGAAACATATAATGGATTGATTTGTTTATTTAAAGTATGTGTAGAAACATGAATGATAACTGCACAATAATATGGTCCATTCAATTCTATAGAATAGTTATTTTTATAATGTTCTAGTTTTTCTAACGGAACTTTCCCTTCCATTAAAGAAGAATAAAATGATTCTTGTAGAATTGGTAAAGAATCCTTGTAGTAAGATTCTAACTTATGAATATTTTGTTTTTCATCATATTCTTTATCTAATGATGTCTTTGTTCTTATAAAGATTTCTTTTAGTTTTTCAGAATCAATTGGTTTTAATATATATTCTTCTGCTTGGATATGAACAGCTTCCTGTGCATATTCAAATTCATCATATCCCGAAAAGATAATAATACGAATATTAGGATATTCTTCTTTTAACTTATGTGCCAATTCTAAACCATTCATATATGGCATCGTAATATCTGTCATAACGACTTCAGGCTTAATTTTTTCACAAATTTCTAAAGCTTCTATAGCATTGTTGCAAATAACAGGAGCTTCAAAACCTATCTCATTCCAATTCATCTTATGGGATATTCTTTCAGCCACATCAATTTCATCATCTACTAATACAACTTTATACTTATCTTTCATACGCATCATAGGTCCTTTTCCATGTGAAAATAAAACCACCAAAAACAATAATTGTTCCAATTAAACTAGCAACAGGAGAAAACAATCGAATAACAGTAATACAACCCATACAAATACCCGTCACTAGCATAATCATGCCAGCATCATGACAATATGGTTTTCTTTTTTTCTTTTCGATTGCTTTGCTGCCTTTTGGTCTAATCATTTCTAATTTATTGTTTTTTAGTAGTTGAAAAGCATAATATAGAGGTAAAACTGTTAATAATAATGTTACCCATGATTCATTAATAAATTCTGTAAAGCTCATAAAACATAAAACCTTTCTGTTGTATCTATTATCTCACTTCCAAAAGAAATAAACAAAGCGTTCCAAAGAACGCTTTGTAATACACTTCTTTTTATACAAATTATTTCTTTTGTACGTACTTACGAATATCAAGTGTAATAGCAACCAAGATAACGATACCAATTGCGATATACTGTGCGTTTTGGTCAACACCTAAGTACTGTAATGCTGCCTTTAATAATTCAAGTACTGCAACACCAATCAATGCAGAAGAAACTTTACCACGTCCACCAGTAACGGATACGCCACCAAGTGCACACGCTGCAATACCTTCCATTTCATAAGATAGACCAGTATTTACTGAAGATCCACCAGCCTTAGCACCTAACATAAATCCAGCAAGAGCGAAGTATGCAGAAGCCTTTGCATAGATAATAACTAATGTCTTTTGAACTGGAACACCAGCAACTTCAGCTGCTTGAGCATTACCACCAATTGCGTACATGTATTTTCCATGACGTGTCATATTGAAAATAAACCATGTAATTGCCATAACAATTAACGCAATCCAGATTAAGTGAGATATGCCTAAGAACTTACCCGTCGAGAACATTGTATAAGCTCTAGTAAATCCACCTAAAGGTGTAGCACTGTATAAATCAAACCTAAAC
>CAVFDO010000094.1:0-7710 GCA_963621095.1 bacterium | reverse complement strand
AATTGTGGGCAATTCATCCCCGACTGAAAAAAGTTTCAGTCAGGGTATTCTTGCCAAAATAATAAAGTGTCATGATATAGACCATGATCCATGCGGTAATAACAGTAAAAATAATTGATTGTGTTTTTGTTTTTGGTATTTTTAAATCCTCCTAATAAACCAACGCTACTTATAGAAAGGAAAATAATGCCCTTTTCTGCAGACAATAGAAAAGTGGCACTTAGTGTCGTTTGATATTCCGTTTTAAGCGTAAAAAAGCCTCGCTAGCATACTCGCTTGCAAGGCTCTGTTTTGTATTTTATCGAAAAAATCTTTAAAAAAATTCAAGAATTATCTTGTTGATTTATCGTATGGAATTCCTTCTGCTTTTGGTGCAGCAGAGTTCTTAGATGAGAATGCCAATACAATCAAAGAGATAATATAAGGTAACAAGTTATAGACTGTAGATGGAATATTTAATGCAGCTAAGAATGGAATACCTGAATATACAGATCCTAAAGATCTAAAAAAGCCAAATAACAATGCCGCAAAAGCAATTTTATGAGGTTTCCATTGACCAAAGATCATAACAGCTAATGCTAAGAAACCATATCCCGCAACACCATTTTCGAATGTCCAAGATGAACCAGCAGTGATATAAGCAATACCGCCAAGTCCACCTAGCATACCTGAAATCAATACACCAGCCCAACGCATCTTAAATACATTGATACCTACAGAGTTTGCTGCTTGAGGATTTTCACCACATGCCATTAAACGCAAACCAAATCTTGTCTTATATAAAACGATATAAGAAGCAATGACTGCTACCAATGCAACTAACATAAACCAGTTAAATTCAAATCCACCAAATTTTAATGTAAGATCCGGTCTATTTTCGATATAGTTTACAACAGAAGATACATCAGAAGAATCTGCAGATAAGTTAATTGCCTTAACAATAACTGCTGCAGAAGCAGTCGCTAGTAAATTCATTGCAGTACCAATCAATGTTTGATCAGCTTTAAAATGAATTGCCGCAATGCCTAATAATGTGGAATATAACATACCCGCACCAATCGCACCAATAAGTGTAACAATGATTGTAACAAATGCAGGTGCACTAACAGGCATATATTTTAATACCAATGCGCCACCTAAAGCACCAATAACCATGATACCTTCTAACCCAAGGTTAATAACACCAGAATGTTCAGAGAAGCATCCACCCAAGGCAACAAGTGCAAGAACAGAAGCAAATAAAAGCATATATTGAAGTAATAATACCATTATTTGTTACCTCCTTTCTTTTTGTTTTTTTGTAATAGAATTCGAATGAATCCCATAAATCCACATAAGTAGATAATAATCGCAGTAATCAAGTCAGGAATCTGAGATGGGAATGCTGTCTTATCTAAGAAGACTGCACCATCTGTAATATGTTGAATAAAGAAAGATGAGAAAATTGATCCAATTGGATTTAAACCACCTAAGAAAGTAGCCGCAATACCATTAAATCCCATCGCAGGAACAGATGTTTGTCCAACTTCCCATTCCGCAATACCAGATAGATAGAAGAAAGCAGCACCTAATGCAGCTAACGCTCCACCAATCGCTAAAGTAATAATAATATTCTTTCTTTCAGCCATACCTGCATATTTCGCAGCTTCTTTGTTGTAACCTGTCGCAACAAGTTCGTAACCAAACTTTGTTTTGTTTAATACGATCCAAACAATGATAGCGATAATGATAGCTAAAGGAATCGCAATTGTAACTTTATCATTATTAAACAACTTATCTAATCCTAATGAAGGTAAGATAGCAGCGTTACCATGTCCTTGTAATTTTAATGTGTATGGACTTGTTGGCTCTTTTACATTTCCAAGTAACATATTCACACAATATAATGAAATCCAGTTTAACATGATTCCAGAAATAACTTCATTTACATTTCTGAATGCTTTTAATACACCAATCAATACACCAGATAATGCACCAGCAATTGCACAAAATAATAAACATAAATACCAAGGCATCTGAAATTGCAAAGCACAATATAATGCAACACCAGCACCTAATGCATATTGTCCAGCAGCACCAATGTTAAATAAACCAACCTTATAACAGAAGCAGACACTTAATGCACACATAATGAGTGGTGCAGTCTTAACGAGTGTACTTCCAAAATACTTCATTCCTACTTTTCCAATCGGATAATTGAAGAAATTCTTTAGAATAGAAGTAATTCCTGTAAAAGCCTGAGATGGATTAATGATTAATAATACAATAAAACCAATCAATACACCTAAAATGATACAAATCAGAGCAGCTAATATAGATTGTACAGATTGATTTTCAAGAAAACTCTTCTTTTCTTTCATTATTCTGCTCCTTTCTGTGCATCTCTTTTCGCACCAGCCATATATAGACCTAGTTCTTCAACAGTTGTCTTTTTAGGATCTAATTCACCAACAATTTCACCTTCATACATTACTAAGATACGATCAGAAACATTCATAACTTCATCTAATTCCAAAGATACAAGTAGAATTGCTTTACCAGCATCTCTATCTGCAACTAATTGTCTATGAATAAATTCAATCGCACCAACATCAAGACCTCTTGTAGGCTGTACTGCAACCAACAAATCATGTTCTTTATCAAGTTCACGAGCAATGATTGCTTTCTGTTGGTTACCACCCGACATTGATCGAGCAATCGTAGGCGCTCCTTGTCCACTTCTTACATCAAATTTATCAATCAATCCATTTGCGTATTCACGAATTTCTTTCTTCTTTAAAAATCCAGTGCCACTTACAAATTCTGGTTGCCAATATCTTTGTAATACAATGTTGTAATCTAATGGGTAATCTAAAACAAGACCATGTTTATGACGATCTTCTGGAATATGAGACATCTTTGCCAATCTTTTACGAATTGGTAAATGTGTGATATCTTCACCATCTAATGTAATCTTACCTTCACTAACTGGTTCAAGACCTGTAATTCCATAAACAAGTTCTGTTTGCCCATTTCCTTCAATCCCTGCGATACATACAATTTCACCTGCATGCACATCAAATGAAACATTCTTAACTGCATTATTTGCATGTCTTTTTGAAGCAACTGTTAAGTTTTCAACATGTAAAACTGTTTCTTTAGGTTCAGCTGGTTTCTTATCTACAACAAGTTGTACATCTCTACCAACCATCATTCTAGATAATTCTTGTTCCGTTGTATCTTTTACATTTACTGTTCCAATACATTTACCTTTTCTCAAAACAGTAACACGATCTGCAACTTCCATGATTTCATTCAATTTATGTGAAATAAACAGAATTGATTTTCCTTCTTTTGCCAGATTCTTCATAATTGACATCAATTCTTCAATTTCTTGTGGTGTCAATACAGCAGTTGGTTCATCAAAAATTAAGATTTCATTATCACGATATAACATTTTCAAGATTTCTGTTCTTTGTTGCATACCAACCGTGATATCTGAAACTTTTGCGTCTGGATCAATTTGTAATCCATAACGTTCTGATAAATCCATTACTTTTTTTCTAGCTTCCGCTTTTTGAAGAATGCCATTTTTCGTATCTTCAACCCCTAAAATAATGTTATCCAATACTGGAAAGCATTGTACTAACTTAAAGTGTTGATGTACCATACCGATTCCTAACGCATTTGCATCATTTGGATCGTTGATCTGTACTTCTTTGCCATCCTTCTTAATAACACCTTCTTCAGCTTGATATAGTCCAAATAGAACTGACATCAATGTTGATTTACCTGCTCCATTTTCACCAAGCAAAGCATGGATTTCCCCTTTTTTTAGTTGCAAGTTAATATCATCGTTTGCGATGATACCAGGGAAACGCTTTGTAATGTGCAGCATCTCAATTGCATAGTTTTCACTAGACATGCTGGTCTCCTTCCTTGTTTTCATTATTAAATTTAATTATATAAAAAAAAAGGCTCAGAATAAAGAATATTCTGAAACCCTTTTTCGATTTTTTGTTAAGCAAGAATTGTTCCTTGGAAATCAACCTTAACATTCTTAGCTGTTGGTTCGGATGCAGAAGTATCATTAGAAACCTTAATCTTTCCATCATACATATCCTTAACCAATGCCTTGTAGTCATCAACTGTGAACTTACCATCTTCAAATTGTGTAGTTTCTTCAGGAATTTGAACATAGTTAGCTTCAGGATCATCACCAGATACTAGACCTAATGTATCGATCTTACCAGCTAATGTAGACCATTCACCAGCCTTGATTGTATCAAGCGCATTTTCGACAGTAACAGCTAAGCCCTTCATAGCAGAAGTAACTGTCATACCTTCACCATAGTCAGCATCGATAGAAGCACTTTGGTCAACGTCTACACCAATCATCTTTCCACCAACAGCCTTAGCAGCTTCAGCAGCAGAGATATAAACACGTCCACCACAACCGAATACTACTTCTGTACCATCAGCGTACCATGTATCCATTGTAGCCTTGATAGATGGATCTTCAGAGAACTTACCACCATAAACATACTTGATTTCAACATCTGTTAAGCCTAATTCTTCAGCTGCAGCATCTGCACCTTGAACGAAACCATAACCATAACGCATAACTGCAGGAACAGCCATACCACCTAAGAAACCTAATTTTGTATATCCTAATTTAACAGCAGCATAACCTACCATGTAACCTGGTAATTCTTCTTGATAAATAGCACAGTAAACATTAGAAATATCTACATATTCATCAAAATCCCAGTTAGATGGTGTATAGTCATATTCTTCACCAGCAGCTGTAACACCTGCTTCAAGTAAATCACCTTCAGAGCAGTCTAATGCAATGAACTTAACATCAGGATAATCTTTTGCACATTGAACAACAGATCCAGCAAATAAGTAACCAGGCATAACGATTACGTTGTGACCTTCAGCGATTGCAGTTTCAATAGCTTGTACACGAGCATCTGTGTTATCAGCAGATGGTTTGTAGTACTTGAAATCTGCACCATTCTTTTCAGCCCAAGCCTTAGATGCTTCATAAGTTGTCTGGTTGAAAGACTTATCTGTGATTTCACCAGAGTCAGTAATCATCGCAACAGACATATCAGAAGTTTCTGAAGTTGTTGCTGTAGATCCTTCTGTATTTGAGCTAGAACAAGCAACTAAGCTTGTAGCCATAATACCAGAAAGAACTAATTTGAATAACTTTTTCATTATTCTCTCCTCCTATCGCAAAGTGTATCTTTACGTTACTACAATTTTACGCAGAATTTACTCTTCATTGCAATATCTCTTACTAAATTTTTTAATTCATTTTTTAAAAGTTTTTCTTCATTTTCATTTTCTACACAGAAATTGAAATTCTTTTCATTTTTAGATGATATACTAATAAGCGCAAATTGAAATAAATTACGTAATTAATGGAGAAAGTTATGAAATTAAGATTCAGAAAAATGGGCATTAATGGTGAAGGTATTGGTTATATCGATCATAAACCAGTATTTTGTGATGGTGTTTTACCTGGCGAAGAAGCTGAAATCGAAATCACAGAAAAGAAAAAGAATTATTCACGAGCTACCTTAAAAAAGATCACTTGGTTTTCTAAAGAAAGAATTCGTACAGAATATCCATATTATATAGAGGAAGGATGTCCTCTTTTCATCATGGATTATTCTTCACAATTAAAATATAAAAAACAAATCTTAGAAGAAACACTATTGAAATACGCAAATGTGAAAAGTCATTTTGTTAGAGACTTTCATCCAAGTCCATTAACACTAGGATATCGCTCACAATGTAAATTACCAGTTCAAGATTCTAAAGGTCATATGATGACTGGAATGTATGTTCCAGGAACAAATCATTTTCATCCAATCAAAAGATCTCAAATTCAATCTGAAGAATTAGAAAACACAAGAATTCAAATCATGAAGATGATTGATCATTCTTATTTAAAATCCTATGACGCTAAGAAACAAAAAGGATTAAGATATCTTGTTTTAAGAGTCATTGATGGAAAGAAACAAGTAACACTTGTTACAGGAAAAGATAAAGTACATAAAGAACTTATAGAAGATATCATGGCAATTGATGGTATGACAGGTGTATTCCAATCTATTAATACTGATAATAAATCTGTAGGAATCTTTGGTAGCGCAACGCATAAATTAGCAGGTGTTGATACAATGCCTGTTACTTTAGGAGATATCACACTCCAATTAGCTCCAGAAGCTTTCTTTCAGCTAAATGTTCAACAAGCTCAATCCATGTATCAAATGGCTGTTAGTAAGATTGATAAATGTGAGAATCTTGTAGAAGCTTATTGTGGAGCAGGTGCTATGAGTTTATTGGCACACAAAAAAGCAAAACATATCTACGGTATTGAATCCATTCCAAGTGCTGTAGAAAACGCAACACAAAACGCAAAAGACAATCATATTAATAATGTAGAATTCATTTGTGATGATGCAGCTAATGGTCTTAAAAAGATTGCTCAAGATAAAAAAATAGACGTTCTTTTGGTGGACCCACCTAGAAGTGGTATGGACGATAAAATGATTACAGCAATCGAACAAACATTACCAAAGAAAATTATCTATATTTCTTGTAATCCATCTACATTAGCGAAGAACTTAAAAGTTTTAAAACACAATTATCATGTAGCCACAATTGTTCCATATGATTTATTCCCACATACACCTCATATTGAAACAATTACAGTACTAGAAAGAGATAACTACAACAAGCAAAACTAATTTGCTTGTTTTTTTATCCATAATATTTCCTACTACATAGATAGAATTTCAAATCCATTTATGTCATAATCAAAACATGAAATTAATTGTACTTAGTGATTCACATGGTCAAAAAGCACCATTAAATTATATTCGTAATACATATTCTGATGTTGATAGAATCATTCATTGTGGTGATATTTGTTTACCAAAAGAATACGCAAGAGGATTTGAAATTGTTGCGGGAAATTGTGATAATCCAAATTGGTATCCAAATGGGAAAATCATCGAAATAGAAAATCATCGTATTTTAATTCTTCATGGTCACGTTTTATTTTCATCTAGTTTCCCAAATCCTGAAGCAGTCGCAAAAGCCGCTAAAAGAAATGATTGTGATATTGCTTTCTTTGGACATTCTCATATCTATTACGATGGTTTGATTGATGGCGTACATGTTTGTAATCCCGGTTCAATATCTATGAATCGCGATGGAACACCTCCATGTTTTATGGAAGTGAAAATCAATGGAAGAGCCTTTCAAGCAAAACGTATTGAATATCAACCTTATTAATCAAGTTCTATTGATATGATATCTTCAATATCAATCGCAACACAATTCATAAAGAATACTTTTCCAAATTCAATCTTTTTTACTTGTTCTTCAATTTGTTCATAAGAACCACCATCTTTATAATCATCTAATACATAATAAGTCATTTGAACTTTCGGATGATTTTTTATTTGTATCAGAATTTGATTTAATACATCATTAATCTTACTTTTTTCTTCGTCACTTAGTTCTACTTTTTGTACGGTGATTCTGCCATTTTCTTGGATTGCTTCTTTATATCCACTTAATGCATCATATGGCATAAATTGTGCTGCTCTATTTGCATTTGACATATGTCTATGATTCTTAGAAACAGGTCTTTGTACAGATAAAAGATCATCATAACTTTTATCTGTACAAAGACCTGTTTCTAAG
>CAVFDO010000093.1:0-7917 GCA_963621095.1 bacterium | reverse complement strand
TCTATCAGCCTTCTACGGATTATTTAGGATGCGGTATTTTGATTAATGGAAAACTATACAATGGCTTTCAACACCAAGCAGGAGAATTAAGATACTTGCCGGATTATTCTGAAGAAGAACAAGTTAAAGTACAAACAAAAGATCCGAAAGCATTTCTAATCAATCGTATGCATATTATACAAGCTGTATTAGATCCACAAATGATTGGATGGTGTTCTGATTTTGTGAAAGAAGATATTGCGTTCGATGATATAAGTATTAAACAGTTCAATGATATTAATGCACTTATCAATAGTGAATTATATAGAATGGGAATAAAACATATTGTAGAAAATGGAGGAAATAAATATGTTCGCTGATTATCATTTACATTGTGAGTTTTCTGATGACTCTAATGAACCGATGGAAAATCAAGTTAAAAGAGGAATTGAAGTGGGTCTAGATGAAATGTGTTTCACTGATCATGTAGATTACGGCATTAAAAGAGATTGGGATGATCCAAAAGGTATCGTTACTAAACATGCTATTGAACATGGTGAAGAAGTTGATTTAGTTTTAGCGAATGTAAATTATCCAGAATATTTTAAGAAATTAAAAGAAATGAAGAAATTATATTCTGATAAAATCACAATCAAGCAGGGACTTGAATTTGGCATTCAATCTATCACAGTTTCTGATTATGAAAAGTTATATGCGAAATATCAAGATGAATTGGATTTTGTGTTATTTTCTATGCATCAAGTTAATAATCTAGAATTCTGGACACAAGATTTCCAAAAGGGGAAAACACAAAAAGAATATAATGACGATTATTATAATGAAATCTATAAAACAATGAAAATGTTTAAGAATTATTCTTGTTTAGCACATCTAGATTTGTTAGCACGATATGATGAAAATGGAATTTATCCTTTTGAAAAGGAAGAAGAAATCATTGCGGAAATCTTAAAGCTAGCGATTCAAGATGGAAAGGGTATTGAAATCAATGCATCTAGTTGGAAATATGGTTTGCCAGATACCCAACCAAGTAGGGCGATATTGAGATTGTATAAAGATTTAGGTGGTAAGATTGTTACTGTTGGATCAGATGCACATAAAACAGAATATCTTGCGGATCATATCAAAGATGCATATGAAATTCTTAAGAATGAAATAGGAATTCATGAAATCTGTACGTTTGATAAAATGAAACCAATATTTCACACAATCTAACTAAGATATCTTGTCTAATTTGTGGTAGGATAGTATTCCGAAAGGAAGATACTATGGAAAGTAAAGTTAGAGGAAAAGGAATACATCTTGTCAAAGGTGAATCTGCATTGGATGCAATGAAAAAAAGAGTTCCACATTGGATTCATGATACAAAAAAAGACGAACATTACATGAATGGTGTTGTTTATTTACCAAGCTGTACATGTTCGGAGTGTGGATTTCATTCTTCTAGAGAAAAAGAAATATGTCCGCATTGTGGAAAACAAATGCATTCATTAAAAGGCGTATATTAATAGAATGCAGCTAATAGAAACGCAATAACTAAAATCAACAGAGAAGGATAAAGAAATTTATTCTTCTCTTTATAATATGTGAAGTTTTCAGAATCATTATCACTAGAATTCATCATTTCATGATTCTTAAATCTTTTTAAATCAATTGATCTTTTATCAATGATCTTTCCTTTTTGTCCCCAAAGAACGACCGCAATCATTAGATATAACATTCCCATGATTGTAATACCATCAATAAAATGAACATAAAAAGGACCATAAACCAAACCATAGATAATACTTGCACTTACCGCAATGCCATATAAAATATATGCAAATTTTGTAAATAAGTTTTCTTTAATTTTTTTCATAGAATTATTTTACACTCTGTAAAATTGGATTCAAGAAGAAATGTGTATTGTGTTATGATGTAAGCGTTTTGTTAAGGAGAAATGAATGACATTAGAAAAGAAAAAAGGTCCTACAATGCGCTATGGATGCTTACAAGCAGGATTTTGGATTGATTATTTGATTATTTCGAACTTTGCGGCTTTGTTTTTAGAAGGAAGAGGATTTACTTCAGGACAAATTGGAATTGTCGTTTCTGCGGCAAGCTTAATAAGTTGTGTATTAGCGCAATTCATTGGTACATTTGCGGATAAGAGTGAAAAAGTTCCTTTGAAATATTACATGATTCTTTTGTTTGTGGTTTGTGTATTAGCGTTTTGTGGGTTGATGTTTTTACCACATGCGTTTTTACCAACATTAGTGTTCTATTTGACAGCGTATAGTATTCAAGCTGCAATTTCTCCATTGTTGAATAGTTTATGTTTACAGTTTACAAACAACGGATATGATATTAATTTTGGTTTAGCACGTTCTATGGGGTCATTAGGTTATGCAATTGCGGCCTACTTTATGGGTATGATTACAAATCAATTCGGTAGTGAAATTATTTTACCAATTTACATTGTTATTTATATTCTGTTGATTATTTTGTTAATGGTATTTCCTGTTCCTACAAAGGATGAAAGTGCTCCAATCATTGCGGGAAATCAATTGATAGAAGAAGAGCCTTCTTCTATGAAAGAATTCTTTTCGAAATATCATCGTTTCTTAGTTTTGATGGTTGGATTTATATTCCTATGGTTAATGAATAATGTTGTTGGTACATACATGATCTACTTCATCAAGGATTTAGGAGGAACTTCTGCGGAAATGGGGACAACATTATTTGTGATGGCAATTTCAGAAATTCCTGCGGTAATGTTTGGAACAAATATCATGTCTCGTATTGGTGCTCCAACAATGTTGAAGATAGCAGCGTTTGGGGGTGTTTTAAAAGCGTTCTTGTTTTTCATTGCACCAAATTTACAATTTTGGATTTGGCTAAACATTTCTCATATTTTATTATCTGGGTTTTATCAGGTTTCTGCAGTGTATTACGTATATTCTATTGTTGGAAAGAAGGATATTGTAAAGGGGCAATCTTTATTGGGTATCGCAACGACAGGAATTTGTCCAATGTTAGCGAGTTTATTAGGTGGATACCTGTTAGAAGTTGTTTCTTTAAAGATGATTTTATTGATTGGTGTAGTCATCAATGCGATTGCACTCATTATTATTTGGATAGCGACAGATGCAAATCGATTCAAGAATGAGAAGTATTCTTGATCTTTGGCATAAACAAGCGAGATTTTGATATTCTTTAGAGAGAATGCGTGATATAATACCAATG
The DNA here is from genome assembly GCA_963621095.1 of bacterium. Taxonomy (GTDB): domain Bacteria; phylum Bacillota_I; class Bacilli_A; order Erysipelotrichales; family Erysipelotrichaceae; genus Bulleidia. The sequence continues at coordinate 4,695 of CAVFDO010000093.1, read as the reverse complement.
TTATTGGAGGAAAGAATATGGCTTTTCAGAAATTAAAAGATTTTATTGCACCATTAGATGATGATGAAGAAGAATATGAAAATGATGAAGAACAAGTTCTTCAATATAAAGAAAGTGAAACAAAACCAGTTTCTTCTTATGAAGCAACAAAGACTTCTGTAAATACAATCCCATCAAATGCTTCTATGGTTTTATTTGAACCAAGATCATTTGAAGAAGCAGAAGAAATCGCAAAGCACTTAAAGAATAGAAGAGCTTGTGTTGTGAATTTACATCGTTTACAAAGAGATTTCGCACAAAGAACAATTGACTTCTTAACAGGTGTTGTATTTGCTTTAGATGGTTCTATCCAAAAGATTGGACACAATGTAATTCTTTGTACACCAAAGAATGTAAATGTTACAGGTGACATTTCTTTAGAAAGTGATGATGACTAATCAAGATGAATATGCATCATTGATTGCACATTTACAAGACTTACAAGATAAAAGCATGACATGGCATAAAACCATGTCATCTTCTTTTTTGAATGAAGAAGAACTAGCACATGTAAGTAGATTTTTTCCGGAATCAGAAAGCATTTGTTATGAAGGTGGATATCCAAACGCAAGAAAGAAGAAAGTGATTTTTGTTTATGATGTAGAAAATGAATCAGACATTACTTGTATCTCTGCGCGTATCGATCAAAGATTCCGCAAGATAGGACATCGTGATGTTCTTGGTGCATTAATGCATTTACAAATTGATCGTCATTCTTTTGGAGATTTGTGGATTGAAGAAAATCATATTTTTATTTATACAAGTAAAGCAATGGCGAGATTCCTTTGTGAGAATCTAGTAAAAGTGAATCAACTAAGTGTTCATTTTGAAGAAATTGAACAAAGACCTGAACAAGTTTTTCAAACAAAGTTGATGACTGTGATTATCGCAAGTGAAAGATTAGATGCCATTGTAGCTGGACTTACTCATTTATCTAGACAAAAGGCAAAGGAAATGATTTTACAAGGTCTTGTACAAGTGAATCATATCGTGCTTGAAGCACCTGATAAGATGTGCGATAATAACGTTACGATTTCTATTAGGGGAAAAGGTAGATTTCGATATCTTGGTGTAATCAAAAAGACCAAAAGTGATCGTCTCCTGGCAGAATTCGAAGTGAGTATATAGGAGGAATCATGAGCAATCAGAAGCCGACATTCAGAGTCATGAAAAATGGATATGATCGTTTTGCGGTTGATGATGCAATTGATCAATATGCCTTACAAGTAGAACAACTCCAAAAGAAGTTGGAACTGTATCAACAACAGCTTGTTGAAACAACACGCGTGTTGGATGATATGAAACAAAGGTATCAACAGATACTCACAACTGAACAGTCTCGAAAAGAGGCGGCAGAAAATATCGCAAGGCTTTCATTACGTGAAGCCAATGAAATTATATCAACAGCACAGAAAAATGCAGATGAGATTGTCAAAGAAGCAATATCGACTGCTAGATTGATTTTAGTGGATCTCAGTAAGCTTTATTCACAAGCTGGGGATGTAAAAAGCGATATGCGTAAGCAACTAGAAGATATGCTTACACAATTAGATGATTTCAGAATTCCTCAGATGCCTGATATGAGATGGCTGGAAGAAGCTGAATCAAAACTGCGTTGATTGAGGACGCGCCTTATTATATGTTCTTTAGAAGAGAGTTGCGGTTGGTGAAATGCAACAAGGTACATTCTTAAGTGACATCACCTCATGAACAGTCGTATATCCTGCGATAAAGGATCCAACAAGAGTATGTATATGATTAATATACATAAACTAAGGTGGTACCGCGCATTTTGCGTCCTTAGAAATGAGGACGCTTTTTATATGGTGTCCTAAAAAAGGAGAAAAGAAGATGGATTACAAACAAACTTTACACATGCCACAAACAGATTTTGAAATGAGAGGTAATTTGGCAAAGAAAGAACCTGGCATTTTAAAGCAATGGGAAGAAAACAACTATTATCAAAACATTTTAAAGCACCATGAAGGAGAAAAAGCTTTTATTCTTCACGATGGTCCTCCATATGCGAATGGTAACCTTCATGCTGGTACAGCGATGAACCGTTCTATCAAGGATTTCATTGTACGTTCTCACGCAATGTTAGGTTTCTATACACCATTTTTTCCTGGATGGGATACACATGGTTTACCAACTGAAAACGCAATTCAGAAGTTAGGTGTTGATCGTAAAAAGATTACAGCTGCAGAATTCCGTGCAAAGTGTGATGAATTCGTTCATACACAAATTGAACAACAAATGGCAACTGAAAAACGTTTAGGTCAAATTGCTGACTATGAACATCCATATATTACTTTATTGCCTGAATTTGAAGAAAGACAAGTTAAGACATTTGGTAAGATGGCAAGTGAAGGAATGATCTTCCAAGGATTGAAACCAGTTTATTGGTCACCATTCAATGAAACTGCTGTTGCGGATTCTGAAATCGTATACCGTGATGTAAAAGACGCAACAATTTATCTTGCATTCCAAGTTGCAGATGGAAAGGGTGTATTAGATTCTGATGATTATTTTGTTATTTGGACAACAACACCTTGGACAATTCCATCTAATATGGCTGTATGTTTGAATGAAGCATATGATTACGCTGAAGTACAAACAGAAAAGGGTAAATTAGTATTCTTAGCGAAATTTGTTGATCAATTACTTGAAAAGTTTGGTTTAGAAAATCAAGGTGTATTAAGAACATTCAAAGGAAAAGAATTAGAAGGTGTTACTTATCACCATGTTGTATTAGATAAAGAATGTCCTGCATTATTAGGAAATCACGTTACTGATGAAGATGGTACTGGTGTAGTTCATACAGCTGGTGGTCATGGTTTAGATGACTATATGGTATGTATGAAGTATGGTATGGCTCCTATCAATACAGTTGATTATCAAGGTAATATGAATGCAGAAGCTGGTAAATACGAAGGTATGTTCTTTGAAGACTGTTCAAAGGCAATCATTCATGATATGAACGAAAAGGGATGTTTATTAGCTGTAGAAAGTATTGTACATAGTTATCCTCATGATGATCGTTTAAAGAAGAAGGTAATCTTTAGAGCAGTAAAACAATGGTTCTGTTCCATTGATAAATTAAAACCACAACTTCTTGATGAAATTGATAACAAGATTACATGGCATAACTCTTTTGGACAAAAGAGAATGCATAATATGATTGCGGATAGAGGAGATTGGTGTATTTCTAGACAAAGATTATGGGGTGTACCAATTCCAATCATCTATAACGAAGATGGTTCTCCAATCATGGAAATGGAAGTATTTAATCATATCGCAGAATTGTTTGGTCAATATGGTTCTAACTATTGGTTTGAACATGAAACTAAAGATTTATTACCAGAAGGTTATACAAATGAAAAATCTCCAAACGGAAATTTCACAAAAGAAAAAGATATTATGGATGTTTGGTTTGACTCTGGTTCTTCTTGGAATGAATTAAAGGCTAGAGGTTATGATTATCCTTGTGACTTATATTTTGAAGGTAGTGACCAATATAGAGGTTGGTTCAACTCTTCTTTAATCGTTTCTACTGCAGTGAATGGTACAGCACCATATAAAGAAGTTCTTTCTCATGGTTACGTTGTTGACTCTAAGGGCGAAAAGATGAGTAAATCTGTTGGCAATGTAGTTAACCCAATGGATATCATCAATGTCAATGGTGCAGATGTATTTAGATTATGGGCTATGACAAGTGACTTTAAAGAAGATTTAAAGTTAGGTCCTAGCAATGTAAAACAAGTTTCTGATCAATATAGAAAGATTAGAAATACATTCCGTTTCTTACTTGGTAATATCAATCCAACTGATTTTGATCCTAAGAAAGATATGGTTGCGTATGATGCGTTAGAATCTGTAGATCAATACATTCTTGTGAAGTTAAATGATGTTGTCAAAGAAGTACGTAAGGATTGCGAAGAATATGATTATGTAGATGCTTCTAAAGTTCTTACAAACTTCATGGTAAATGAATTATCTTCTTATTATTGTGATTTCACAAAGGATATTCTTTACTGCAACGCTAAGGATGATACAAGAAGAAGACAAGTACAAACTGTTTATTGGCAATGTACAGACGCATTAGTGAAATTGTGGGCACCATTCTTATGTTATACAACAGAAGAAGTTTGGACACATTTCAATAATGATGAAGCTGAATCTGTTCATTATTGTCATTTCCCATCTGTTCAAGAATATGCGAATGAAACAAGTTTAAAAGAAGAATTCAATGATCTATTGAATATTAGAACAGATGTTATGAAAGCTTTAGAAGAAAGTAGAAGTGAAAAGACAATTGGTACAGCACAAGAAGCAGAAGTACAATTAAGTCTAGAAGCATCTGATGTTGAAAAACTAGAAAAGGGACTCAAAGGAAGCTTAGCACAATGGTTGATCGTTTCTAAGGCGACTGTAACAGAAGCAAGTGAAAGAAGCGTTAAAGTCGTTAAGGCAAGTGGTACAAAGTGCCCAAGATGTTGGAACTATTCCGAAGAAGCTGATGAAAATGGATTATGTCCAAGATGTCACGCTGTCATGGAAAAGGAAGGCGAATAACTTATGAGAAGAGATATGTTACGTATCCAATGTCATTAAGTTAAGCGATTAAAACTTAACGATATTGAAAGTGAAACATCA
>CAVFDO010000092.1:0-8082 GCA_963621095.1 bacterium | reverse complement strand
CTTTATAGATTTCATTGCTTCCTCGATTCACTTCATCAACTAGAAGCTCATTATTTAATGTTATGAAATAATCAATTGCAGGGTTTAAGGTAATTGTATAAATCATATTAATTCCCTCTTTCTGATTTCATTTTAGCTATTCAAAATCCTATTTCAATCATAAATTGATTGTTTTAATCAAATAATCATCAAATTTTGCGCAATAATCATTTATAATGATCATATCAAATAAAATGATGATTATTTCGAGGCACTTATGAACAAACAAAAAAGATGGACACAAATAACAGAACTTTGTAAGAAAAAAGATATTGTAACTGTAGATGAGATTGTGGATCAATTAAAGATATCTGCCGCAACTGTTAGGCGAGATTTACAAGCAATGGAAGATCTAGGGATGATTATCCGTACTCATGGTGGTGCAAAAATCGCCGGCTCACAATATGATGAACCTTCTATGATATTAAAAACGGAATCCAATACATCTGAAAAGAAACAAATCGCTTACGTTGCAGCAAAGCTTATCAAAGACAATCAAATGGTATATCTTGATGCAGGTAGTACGACATACGCAATGTTAGATTACATTACCGCAAAGAATATCACCGTTGTTACACCAGGAATTCCACATGTAGAAGTATTAGGAAAAAGAGGTATTTCTACAATCATGTTAGGTGGTATTGTTCGTTGGAGTACGCAAGCCATTACTGGCAAACAAGCTTCTAAGCAATTAAATGATTATTATTTTGATGTATGTTTTATAGGAACAAATGGCATTCATGAACAAATTGGATTCACAACAAGTAATGAAATGGAAGCAGAAACAAAATCAATAGCGATAAAACATTCAAAACAAGCTTATATTTTAGCTGATGCATCTAAATTCAATCGTTTATGTCTTGTTCAATTCGCCAATCTAGATGATGCAACTGTTATTTGTAACGATACATCAGATTTTGATGAAAGTAAGATTCATTGTTTAAAAATACAACAATAAATATTCACCAAGACAAATAGAAATTCATTCTTATTTTCACTTCATTATTTCTTTCTAAATTCGGAAGGCGTCATATTATATTTTCTTCTAAACAAATCTGCAAAATGGCTATGTGAAGAAAAATTTAGTATCACAGAAATATCTAATACAGAAGAATCTGTTTGTTTCAACAGTTCCTTCGACTTTTCTAATTTCCCATCTAAAATATACTCATGTAAAGATCTATTTGTATCTTTTTTAAACACATTCGATAACGTACTTCTATTAACAAATAATGCTTCAGAAATAAGATTAACTGACAATTTCGAATAAATATTTTGATTTATATAAGAAATTGCTTTCTTTGTTAATGGGTTATAACTTGATATTTCTGATTGTTGTTGGACTAATCTGCATAAATCAAATAGAAAGTTCCGCTTAAGTTCTGAAATTTCTGATGGACTTTGTAGTGAATCCAACTTTGCACAAAATAAATCAAATTGATTATATATTGGTTCTGAAAAAACACCTGTTTGAATCGCAGTCTCTACTGCACTATATATATCTAATATTGCAATATTACGCAAATGTTGTAGAGGATCAAAGGAAGACAAGTTCTTTAAATCAATATTTGGATTTTTCAAAACTTTTTTTAAACTGTCTTCATCTCCATTTTGAATTGCTACATTAATTTTCTTTCTTTGTTTAACATCCTTATGTGAATGCATCTGAATATCATCAATAATAAAGAAATCTCTACTATCTTTCTTTGTTGTTAAATGACCTTTAGAATTTTCTAATGATTGATAATAATTTATTCCTTCAGGGACCATCCCAGAATAAATATATTTAATCATAGATGTGTAAGCAATTAATTGATAAATAGAAATAATTGGTAAAGTATGTAATCGGTTCAAATAACTATGTAATTGTGATTGTTTGATATTGTGACGAATCCTTTCAACAGAAACAAATCCATTTCGTGATGACCGAATAGGCGCTGTAATCAAATAACCTTTGTCATCCAATTTACAGACTACAGAATTTGTTAAAGTTCCTACTTCAACTAAAGTTAATCCTCCTGGGAATCTACTATCTTTCAATGTATCTGGAGGATCCTTTTCTAAATCATCTAAAAAATAATCTTTAAAATTACTTGGCTGTGAAAAAAAGATATTACCATCATAACCAATAAACATAAATGGAATACCAATAATGCTATATAAAGTTTGAAAAGCAATAATTTTATCTTCATTCATAAAACCACTCATATCTGACAGAATTATAACATATCTGATAGTTGAGAAACCATATTCAAAATTATTATGAAAGCAACAAAATAGGAGGGTTCAAATAATGAACAAAAAGAAATATGTAGTACTGCTTTCTTCAATATTAGTTTTGACAAGTTGTAGTACAGTAACAAAAACAAGTAATGTAGAAAACATAAGTATAAGTGTTGAAAGTAATCTATATGGCTCTGCATACACAAACGGGAAATCAACTTTAAAAAAGGAATATGGAGTCGACGTAACGTATGGTGAAGATTCAAAAGCTCTAATTACCTTAACATCTTCAGATGGTAAAATTGACGACTCAAAAATCGATTCATCAAACGCATTAGTTACTTTAGCTGATGGCGATGCATACGATCCAGATGATTTTGATTTTAATGGTTCAGCATTAGATGGAAAATGGGAAGATGGAACATATACCTATTTCTTATCTGAAGGTGATATTGAACCAAGTAATTTTGGTTACGAAGTGGATAATGGTGGAAACGAATGGTCAGCCTTAGGAAGTGATGGAAAAGGATTATATTATTTCAATTTAGAAGTATCCGGTATTAAATATGATGGAAAAGAACTAGAACCAATCACTATGAGAGCACTTGTTCAAATTTATGGATATGATTATACAGCTGACGCTGCTGAACTATATGAAGAATTACCTACAATTAAAAATGAATTCAAAGAATTGGAAAATACTAGCGAAAAAGATAATGAACCAACTTTCACTTGGATTGGTGAAGGTGATAAACCAATTCTTTGCGATGCCAATGCAGATAATTTCTATATCACATGGACAGATTCCATTAATGCTAAATCATTAGAAGCAGAAGATATTACTATCACTTTAAGAAGTGAATATAGTGATGAACTTGTATTATCTCCTAATACAGATTATGAAATTAAAAACTACGATAACAGTACTCAAATCGGTTTGAATTACCAATATTGGGCATTTGCACCTGTATATACAACAATGGAAATAGATATCTCTAAAGATGCACTAAACGGAGCAGAAGAAAACATAACGCAAACGTATGATATAGGTTCTGTTTATGTCAATCTAATACAATATGGTGGCGGAATGGACTCTGAAGGAACTGTAATCGTTCAACAAACAAATGGTTTTGATGACGATACAACAATAGAAAATGATGGAGATATTTTCTACTACATATTAACAACTGTTATTGATGGAAATGATACATATGTATCAGCAGATAAAGACGGAAATCTAACTTTCACTTCAGTTAGACCAAACGCTAAATACTACATGTCCGACGCTGAGCATGTTGAAGCAGAACAAATTGGAAATAAACTATTCTTTACTGAGCATAATGGTGAAACAGAACAAGTCGAGATTGATGGTAAAACTTACACATGTAATAAATTATACGGAGCACTCTCTACTGGTGACACATCCACTAGAAAATTAAAAGATGGTTATGTATGGTCTGAAAATTCTACAGAGCATCATAAGTGGGCTTGGCAAAAAGGAATTGAAGTTGGATGGACAACAATTAATATCAGTCCAATGAAAGGTAGATATACATGGTCTATCAATAAAGGAGAATCAGAAACATTCACTTCAGATGTCAAAAACGTCACTTGGTCTATTTTAGGAAATTCTTCTAATAAAACAAGCGTAGATGATGATGGTGTACTAACAATCGGTAGTGATGAAACTTCAGCGTCATTTGCACTTATCGTAGAAGATAGCGCAGGAAATTCTGGTGCAATAACTGTCTATCCAAGATAAATGAAAAATTATATTGTAAGAACTAATTAACCATGTTAAGAAGCTTCTTTGTAATGGATACTTTCGTACAAAGGAGCTTTTATTGGTACTTAAGTAAAAGAAAAAAATAAAAAATCTAGGTTCCATTTCTTTTTTCACTTACTAAGAGATAGTTTCAAATAAAAACGGAGATTATTACATCTCCGCAAAATTTATTTTTCTGCTACGTGAACAACTTGATAAGCAGTATGACCTTTCACATTTGTTACTCCATCACTTAATTGCAATGTTCCTTTGCAAACATAATCTCCTACTTTTTCAAATTCAGTTTCATCTACATCCCACTTTATAGAAACTTCTTTGACTGTTTCATTATCACCAAGTGTAATTTCAACTGTAGAAGGAAGTTCTACTTTATCGCCTGCATTAACTTCAATAGCATCTAAATATGCAACTTCTAGAACATCTTTGTTTAATTGGTCTGTTGTTAATGTTTTATCAGCACGATTATCTGCATCCAAGAAATCATGTTGTTTATACCATTCTTCTAATGTTGAATAATCATTTTCTTGAAGTCCATCCAATAAATAGAGCATCATACCTGCATCAGACATATCACATTTATCAGTATCATCTTCTTCTCTTGTCATATCTACTAAACGTTGATAAATATAGTTGAGTCCTAAATTCTTTGCATCTTTCATCCATTGAACGTTTGCATATAATGCATTAAAGTCTTCTTCTGTCTGTTCGTCTTTTGTTTTTTCAGAAGTAATACACAACATCGGTGTTTTTTCTTCTCCAACAGTAACTGCATTTTGATCTTGAATACGAATGAGATTACCATTTTCAATGCTAACACCACATTGTTCTAATGTATGTAATCCATCTTTAAGACCTCTTTTACACCAAGAGCCATCTGCTTCAGCCCATTCATTCCATTGCGAATGTGAAATAACTGTAACATATTCTTTTCCTTTTTCAGCTTTTTCCATTGCTTGATAAACAATTTCAGCTGGTCCTCCAAGAATAATGTACAATGGATCATCCTCTGTTGATTTTTCGATTTCAGATGCAAGATGATCAATCGCATTTTGTTCATACAAAGATACATCATAGAAAATACTGTCCGTTGTTTCACCCACAAGATCTTCCACGTCATAACCGAAAAAATATGCAGCATTTGTTACTGAATCTCTCATTTCCTGGGTAAAACTCATAGGAAATACATCTGTGTGATCTGCAGTGTTATCGTTATAGTCATAATGTACAAGTGCACCTTGCAATCCAGCTGCACTTAGAATAGATAAAGATGCAGGAGTAGCTGCCCAGTCATCTTGATCATGCGCATTACCATCCGCTGTATATGCTATTCTACCTGGTTTTTTAACATCATATCCAGAAGTTTCAGGTGGTGTGTATGCCTCTTCTGCACTTGAAGTATCTGATGTACTCGTTGAAACTTCAGAAGCCTGTGATGCACTAGAGCATCCTGTTGCAAGTAATAACGCCAAAGCAATAGAAATTGATTTATTTAAATGATTCATATCATTCCCTCCATACGAAAAAAGTATAAAGAAAACGCTTTCATTTTGCTTTTTAAAATCTATCACATTCAATTATCAAAATCTCTCCCTATACTTGCTAGGAGTTATGCCTATCTTCTTATGACACGCTCTAATCAAAGCTTGTACATCAGCAAAACCATTTTTCATGGCAATCTCTGTGATTGTTAATTTTGTATATCTAAGATCATATAATGAACGATTTATGCGAAGTTGTGTAAGATAATTTTTAAAAGATATACCCATCGCATTTTTAAATTCTCGTATGAAGTGACTATAAGATATATTTTCATTACTTGCGATATCATATGGAGAAAGATTACAATCATGATAATTTTCTTCTACATAGTTCAGTACACGAATAATTCTTTTTTCTACAACAAGTTTTGATTCTATTAAATATCCTTCTTTTTTTAGAGTACCAAAAAAATATATAAGACTTCCCTTTAACTGCATTTCATTTCCATGTTCATATGCATCAATAATAAGATCAAGACTTCTCTGAACACATCCATAAGGAATAACACCTTCCTTAAAAGAAATATTTTCATTCATGAGTCCGTTGAATATCGTCGAATGTCAGATTTTCCGTTAAATACGCCATTTTTGATACTTTTTATTTTTCATTTTCGTCCGTTTCGTACCGTAAAATGGGTCCTACTGACCGTTCAGAGGACGTCATCCGAACCCCTCTAATTAGCAAAATATTAGCAAAAAATGCCTACTCCGAATAGGTCATCCGAACACTTTTGGCCCATTTTCGGGAGCTTTCGACGTGCAATCGGACCATGTGGCCCTGGGCCCACAAAAATTTTGAGCCCCCGAGAGAGTTAGAACTGGTCGAATGCTCTTTTGGGATGTCGAATACGCAAAAAGGCAATATTCATATAGTCTGAATGCTTGACTATGAAGAAATTTTGTACAGTTTTGATAGATTTTTGATATGTTGGATTTTCCTTCATAAATATCCAAGGATAACAAATAACCCCTGCTCCTTTTACATAGCCAGTGATTCGACTGGTATGGGAAAGGAGTTTTTACAAAAAATCATATTCATTAATTAAGATAAAATTAAATAAAAAGGAACACTTTAACTGAAAATGTGAATTTTGTTATACTTTCACATCTATGATATATTTTTTTAAGAAGTATCGTATAAACACATCTATTTTCTAAAGGAGGCGACAATGAAAAACGAAATCATTAAATTTGTAAATGGCAGTTTGCAACTTGACGTTACAGTATCACCTGATAACGAAACTGTTTGGTTAAATCGAAATCAAATCGCACAATTATTTGAAAGGGATATTAAAACAATTGGCAAACATATCAATAACGCCTTAAAAGAAGAATTAGCTAATGAAGTGGTAGTCGCAAAATTTGCGACTACCACTCAACATGGAGCTATCGAAGGAAAAACTCAAACTCATCTAACAGAATACTATAATCTTGATATGATTATTTCTGTTGGATATCGTGTAAAATCGCAAAACGGTGTTATCTTTCGTAAATGGGCAAATGCAATTCTTAAAGAGTACATGCTAAAAGGATACGCCATCAATCAAAAAAGACTTGATGTGTTGAATAAAACAATTGCAATACAATCCAAAATGCTTGCATCAACTTTGGATATTGAAGAAAATGAAGTGTTAAGTGTAATTGAAGCATACTCAAATGCGCTTTCTTTGTTAGATGACTATGATCACGGATGTATTTCTAAGCCTAAAGGAAAAGAATCTGTCTATCGATTAACATATGAAGAATGTAGAGAACTTATCAATTCCATGAAATATAGTGGTTTTTCTGATGTTTTTGGTGTAGAGAAAGAAACTGGAAAGGTAAATGGTATTCTTGCGGCTATATATCAAAACGTATTTGGTCAAGAAGTTTATCCAAGTATCGAAGAAAAAGCAGCAAACTTGCTATATTTTCTGATAAAAGATCATCCGTTTGTAGATGGATGCAAACGTATTGGTGCTTCACTTTTCTTAGAATTTCTAAATAAAAACAAACATTTAGTCATTAATGGAAAACAGATTATTTCTGATAGTGCATTGGTAGCTATTACTTTGATGATTGCTGAATCTAGGCCAGAAGAAAAAGAAACAATGATTAAACTAGTAATGAATTTCTTAAAAGCTTAAATGAATAAAAAGATGTCTGCTGTTTAATGAGGACTGCATTCCCAAAGAATGAGCAAATTTTCTTTATGAGCTTATAAAAAAACATATTGAGAGATGATAAAATTCACTTTGATTCCCCTACTCCTTTTACATAACCAGTGATTCGACTGGTATGGGAAAGGAGTTTTTATTATGGAAAAATGCAAAGTAATTGCGATTGCGAATCAAAAAGGTGGTGTCGGTAAGACCACAACCACTTTAAATGTAGCAATTGGTATGGCAAGAAATGGGTATGATGTCTTACTCATTGATTTTGATCCACAAGGAGATCTAACTAGTTCACTCGGATGGAAAACAAATGATGCATTAGAAAATAGTGTTTCTTCAATGC
>CAVFDO010000091.1:0-8281 GCA_963621095.1 bacterium | reverse complement strand
ACAAGCCCTTAGAAGCCACATCTATAACACGTAGTGTTTAGGTGTGGTAGTTCACAATGACGTTTAAAAAATAGTTTTAGTTCAAAAAAGTAAATATTTTCATGAAATTTCAAGAAGATAATGAAATAAGGTAGATATTTGTTGAAATGTGTTTGGTTAAGAAATATACTTATTCCATCGAGCGAAAGCTTGTAAATTTTTTGTTAAAGGAGAGAAATGAAATGAACAAGTTTACAAAGGCGTTGCTAGCAGTAACATTAGCATCTTCCATGGTAGGATGCAGTTCTTCTAGTGATACTACATCTGCTTCAACTTCTGAAAAGGCTGGCGCAGGAAAGAAGATTGCGCTTGTCACAAGTACGATTGGTTCTAACACATTCTTAACACAAATGATCGAAGGTTTAGAAGAATGTGCTGAAACTTATGGTTTCGAAGCTTCTAACGTAGAGTGCGTAGATACTGCTGCTTATAGCGAAAATATTCGTGCTTATGCTGAAGAAGGCTATGACTTAGTTATCGGTGGTGGATGGGAAGCTGCTGATCCTATGTCTGAAATCTGTGATGACTATCCAGATACAGCTTTTGCGTTAATTGATACTGAAGTTGATAGTGATCGTATCAAGTGCATTTCTTACAATGAACAAGAAGGTGCGTACTTAGTTGGTGCATTAGCAGCTCTTGTTGTAGATGGTGAATCTCATTTGTATGGTGGTGTTCATGCAACTGAAGGTTCTGGTTCATGGAAATATCGTTATGGATTTATGGAAGGTGTTCTCTCACAAGATCCTGATGCAACATTCGTATTTAATTATGTAGGTTCTTATGATGACCCTGCAAAGGCTAAGACTTTAGCTGAACAGGAAGCTGCACAAGGTGCTAAGTTCATCAATGGTGCTTCCGCAAGTGGTGACTCGGGTGTATTTGAAGCTGCACAAGAAAAAGAATTCTACACATCTGGTCAAGATACTGATCATACTGATCCAAGTAACCCATGGATTGTATCTTCACAAATCAAGGATACTTATACAACAATCAAGAAGATTATTGATTCTTATTTTGGAGATTGGAACACAGATAATGAAATTTGGGGAATTAATGAAGGTGCTATTGGTGCTGTTTATGTAAACTATGATAGTGAAAACCCACGTTCTGATAGATTATCTGATGAAGATATTACAACTTTAAAGCAAATTGTTGAAGATATTAAATCTGGAAAACTTGATCTAACAAATATTCCAGATGAAGATACTTACAATGCAAGTAAGAAGTAATTGATACAAATAAATTGGATTTAAGAAAAGAGCTGGGAAGGCTCTTTTCTACTTTGAGGAAGGGCAATTATGACAAAAGAACCTATTCTAGAAATGAGGAATATCACAAAGCTTTATGGAACATTAAAAGCGAATGATAATATTAACCTCAAACTTTATGAAGGCCAAATTCTTGCGGTCATTGGTGAGAATGGTGCTGGTAAATCAACATTAATGAAGATTCTCTATGGCTTAGAACAAGCTACTGATGGTGAAATTTATCTCCGTGGACAAAAAGTAAATATAAAATCTTCTCATGAAGCAATGAAATTACATATTGGTATGGTTCAACAACATTTCATGTTATTGAAATCAAGAACTGTTGCGGAAAACATTGTTTATGGCAATGAACCAAAAAAACATAAGATTTTCTTTGATCGAAAAGGTGCGAATCAAAAAGTTGATAATCTTTGTGAGAAGTATGGTTTGAAAGTTGATGCGAATAAAATCATTGATGAATTACCTATTGGATTACAACAACGTGTTGAAATATTAAAGGTTTTATCTCAAGATGCAGATATTATTATTTTTGATGAACCAACTGCTGTATTAACTCCACAAGAAATTGATGAATTGTTAAAGACAATGAAAAAACTTGCGGAAATGGGTAAATCATTGATTATCATCACACATAAGTTGAATGAAGTAGAAGCAGTTGCTGATCATGTATTAGTTATGCGTACTGGTGAATATATCAAAGATATGGATATTCAAGATACAACGATTGAAGAAATGTCATATTTAATGGTTGGTAGACATATTGAAAATAGTGTGATTGAAGAAAAAGATCCGGGAGAATGCATTCTAAATGTGAAAGATGCAGTATTACATGGTGTTGGTGATAAAAATATACTAGATGGATTGTCAATTCATGTTGATCAAAATGAAATTGTTGGTATTGCGGGTGTATCAGGAAATGGACAATCTGAATTGATTCGTTGTATTAGTGGTCTTCAACATATTGATGGTGGAACAATTGAATTGATGGGAAAAGATATTTCGAAGAATTCTGTTGGTGAAATTCGTGAAGCTGGTGTAGCGTGTATCCCGGAAGATAGATATGACTATGGATGTGCTGTACAAGCAGATATGATTGAAACTTCTATCATGGCACATCAATATAAACCATCTTTATCAAAACATGGATTATTAAATAATCTCGCAACAAAAGAGTTTACACAAAAATTGATAGATGATTATGGTGTAAAAGCAGAGCGTTTATCACAAAAAGCGGGTGAATTATCTGGTGGTAATATTCAAAAGTTAATTGTTGCACGTGAAATTGAACAACATTCACCACTACTGATTGCGGCTGAACCTACTAGAGGTGTTGATATTGGTGCGATGGAATATATTCATAAACATATTGTGAATAAAAGAAATAATGGAGAAGGTGTTTTATTGATATCGTCTGAATTATCAGAAATTCTAAAGCTATCAGATCGTATCTATGTCATGTATGAAGGTAAGATTGTTGGAGAATTTACAAGAAACAATGTTTCTGAACAAAAACTAGGAATTCTAATGATGGGAGGTACGCTCCATGAAGAAGTTTGATTTTAAAACGATGATGATTCGCTTTTGGACAAGAATTAAAGGACCAGTGATTGCCACATTCTTTGGTTTACTTGTTGGTGCTGTTGTTATTTTGTTGTGTGGTGAAAATCCAATTTCTGTATACGCAATTATGTTTGAAAGATCATTTGTGAAACCATACTATCTCTGTGAAACTTTAACAAGAGCCACACCAATTATTATCTGTGCTCTAGCAACTGCGATGGCATGGCGTGCAGGTTTTATCAATATTGGTGTTGAAGGACAGATGGTTTCTGGGACGATTGTGGCTGCGATTGTAGCTTTAAAGATGTCTGGCCCTGCTTGGCTTGTGTTAATTGTGGCTTGGATTGTAGGTATGCTTGTGGGTGCAGTTTATGCGTTGATTCCTGCCGTGATTCAAAGAAAGTATGGAGCGAGTTTGATTATCATTTCTTTGATGTTGAACTACGTCGCAAATAATATTACTTCCTATTTGGTTACGTATCCATTAAGAGATACGGCAGGAGATACTATCGCAATTCAAACAAAAGAGTTTGCGGAAGGTGTTGAATTAACAAAATTCTTTAAGAGTAGTAATTTGAATTTTGGATTTATTATCGCAATCTTGTTAACAATATTCATGATCTTTTTTGAAAAGAAGACGATTCTTGGTTATGAGTCCAAAATGACGGGATTTAATCCTCATTTTGCACAATATGGTGGTGTGAAAGAAAAGAAAGTGATGTTGATTACAATGGCTTTATCTGGAGCGATTGGTGCGATTGCGGGATGTACATATGCATTTGGTGTTGCGGGTAGATTTGTTGATAGTATGTTGACTTCTACAAACTTTGCTTGGACTGGTTTGATGTCAGCGTTAATTGCGAATTTAGATCCAATTGGAATCTTTGTCTCTTCTATATTTTTAAGTGGATTACAGATTGGTGGTTCTACTTTACAAAGATCAATGAGTATTCCAAGTGAAATCGCAACAATTATTCAGTGTTGTATTACATTATTTGTATCAATTAAAGTTGTTGTGAAACTGAGACATAATAAGAAAAAAGATACGAATGTGAATGAAGGAGGTAGTGAAGCATGAATGGTCAATATATAGCTACAGTTATCCACTCTGTTCTTCAATCTACTTCACCAATTATGTTTGTTGCCTTAGGTAGTGCCATTTGTGCACAAGTTGGTATTTTCAATGTTGCCTTAGAAGCACAGATGTTAATTGGATGTTTCTCTGCAATCGCAATCAATTATTTTACGGGTAGTGTTTTATTATCTTTGCTTGCGGGAGTTTTGTCTGGTGCACTTGTGAGTGTGATTGTAGCTTTGTTACAAGTGAAATACAAAGCTGCAGATATGGTTGTTGGTACAGCTTTGAATCTATTAGTTGGTGGTCTAACAAGTTTTATGTTATATACAATTTTTAATGTTAGAGGTACTTTGAGTGATGAAAGACTTGTATCTATGATTAAGGTGAATATTCCTGGAATCAATCATATTCCAGTATTAGGAACAATCTTCAATGGATTAACAATACTAGATTATCTCTGTTATATTATGGCAATTATTATCTTTATTTGGTTATATAAAACTGTGAATGGATATCATTGTCAAGCAGTAGGCATAAACAAAGAGGCGGCTGAATCTCTTGGTACAAAGGGTACAAGTTTACAAATGAAAGTAGTTATTCTTTCTGGTATGTTATGTGGACTAGGTGGTGTTGCCTTAGCGATGGGCAATGTAACTTTGTTTACTGAAAATATGACAAGTGGTAGAGGATTTATGGCAATGGCAGCGGCTTCTATGGGAATGAATCATCCTATCACAGTCATGTTTACAAGCTTGTTCTTTGGTGCGTGTCAAGGATTAGGTGTGGTATTGCAGGCATCTGTTAAGAGCCAATTAACAAATGCAATTCCATATATTGGAACAATTTTAGCGATGGTTATATCATCAGCTCGTAAAAAGAAAAGGATGGAACAAAAATGAATTACGATAAAGAATATTGTAGTAAAGCGTCAAATTATTTGAAGGAAAGAATTCCTTTCATACCTGAAATTGGAATTGTTTTGGGTTCTGGACTTGGACCATTATCAAAATCTATTGAAAATCCAATTGAGATTCCATATGAAGATATTCCAAATTTCTTAACATCAACTGTTTCTTCTCATGCTGGAAAAATGATTTTTGGTAAGATTTCTGGTAAAAATGTGATGTGTATGTCTGGAAGATTTCATTATTATGAAGGTTATGATTTTGAACAATTAGTATTACCTGTTAGAGCAATGAAATTGATGGGTGTAAAGACATTGATTCTAACAAACGCTGCAGGTGGTTGTAATTTAGATTATAAACCTGGAGATATTATGATCATTAAAGATCATATTAAAATGACAGGTGCTTCTCCATTAAGAGGAGCGAATGATGAGGAATTTGGTCAGAGATTCTTTGACATCAGTGATATGTATACAAAGTCTTTAAGGGATATTGCGAAGAGCTTGACAGATACTTGTCCTTTGAAATTCCACGAAGGTGTATATTTTTATATGACAGGTCCTCAATTTGAAACACCAGCAGAAATTAGAGCGATTCAAACACTTGGTGGCGATGCGGTAGGAATGTCTACTGTTACTGAAGCTTTGACTGCTGCACATTGTTCAATGAAAGTATTAGGCTTTTCGGTTATTTCAAATATGGCAGCTGGTTTAAAAAATGACGCTGTAACATCAGAAGAAGTTGATGACGTTACACAAACAATTGCGGAACCATTTTCTAAATATATTGCATCTGTTATTGAAAAGTTATAAAAAAATGAGAGATTCTATACACATGTATGTAAAAGAATCTCTTTTATTTTATTGCTGCTGTAGCGCTTACATTTAAAGTTGCTATTTGTTTGGCGTGAAAATTAAGCTATAATACTTTCGTCCTTCATATCGTATAAGCTTTTGGATTGGCAAAAGCGTTTCTACAAGATGCCGTAAAGATCTTGGCTACGATGATGATTTTAGTTTTCTGCGATTGATGGATCAGAAAACTTTTTTATTTTCGTGATATGGGGAAAGTAGAAATAGGGGGAAATTTCATGTTAGAAAAGCTTTTTAAGCTCAGTGAGAACGGAACAAATGTAAGAACAGAACTTGTTGCGGGTCTTACAACGTTTATGACCATGGTTTACATCTTGGCCTTAAACCCATCCATTTTAAGTGCATCTGGTATGGATGCAGGTGCTATCTTAACAGCGACAGCTGTTGCTTCCGCAATTGCTTGTTTTGCGATGGCAGCATTCTCAAATATGCCATTTGCTTTATCTGCAGGTCTAGGATTGAATGCATACTTTGCTTATACAATTTGTGGATCTATGGGTTATGATTGGAAAGCTGCATTAACAGCAGTATTATTTGAAGGCATTATCTTTATTGTTTTATCTCTTACAAATGTTAGAGAAGCAATCTTTAATGCGATTCCAAAACAAATGAAGACTGCAGTATCTGTTGGTATTGGTTTCTTCATTACATTCATTGGTTTACAGAATGCAGGTATCATTGTTGATGGTAGTACACTTGTTGGTTTATTTTCATTTAGTACTGCATTATCTGATGGAACATTCGTTACACATGGTATTACAGCTGGATTGACAATGATTGGTGTAATTATTACATTCTTCTTATTAAAGAAAAATGTTAAGGGTTATATGTTATATGGAATTTTGATTACTTGGGGATTAGGTATTATTTGTCAATTATTAGGTTTCTATGTTCCTGATAATGAATCTTATTATTCATTGATTCCTACAGCTATCTTCTCTATGCCTTCATCTATTTCATCAACTTTCTGTAAGTTTGACTTTGCGTTTATTGCAGAACATACATTAGACTTTATTGTTATGATGTTTGCGTTCTTATTTGTTGATATCTTTGATACTTTAGGAACAGTTATTGGATGTGCATCTAAGGCAAACATGTTAGATGAAGATGGAAAACTTCCACAAATTAAAGGTGTATTGTTGGCTGATGCGGTAGGTACTACAGTAGGTGCTTGTTTAGGTACTTCTACAATCACAACATTCGTAGAATCTTCTTCTGGTATTACAGAAGGTGGTAGAACAGGTCTAACAACTGTTACAGTTGGTGTATTATTCCTTCTATCATTATTCTTATCACCATTATTCTTAACAGTTCCTTCATTCGCAACTGCACCAGCATTAATCGTAGTTGGATTTATGATGATGCAACAAGTTGTAAATCTTGATTGGACTACATTAGAAGATGCTGTACCTGCATTTGTATGTATTACAATGATGGGCTTTGCATATTCTATTTCAGAAGGTATTTCATTAGGAATCATCTCTTATGTTTTATTACATGTATTAACTGGTAAAACAAAAGATATGAATGTCTTAATGTATGTATTAGCTGTATTATTTGTAGCTAAATACTTCTTGATCTAAGTTGAATGACCACAGAGAAATCTGTGGTTTTTATATGCGTATTTTAAAAAGTGATAGTTACTTTTTTGTTCGTAATTGTTTTCTATGAATAACATATTATACTTTCATTGGAGGTGAAAGGATGAAAGGAATTCATGTTGAAGTAAAGGAAACACAATTAGATGGAGAAGATGTAATCTATGTTGCGAAACCACATGAAAATCAAACACCAGATGATAATACATATGCATTAGTTGATGAAGAAGTATTCTATAATGGTGTGATTGATGTGGATGTGAGAAGTAGATTGTTACCTACTGCAGATATTACGAATAGAGGATTCATTGGTATTGTGTTTCGCGCTAAAGAAGATAGTAGTGAATTTGAATGTTTTTATATTCGACCAACAAATGGAAATACAGATGATATAGAAAGAAAAAAACATGGTTGCCAATATTTCTCTTATCCTGGATATACATTTGCGTATTTTAGAAAACATGGGATTCTAGGATATGAAGCACCAATAGAAGGGTATTTGGATAAATGGTTTCATTTGAGATTGGTTATTCAAGATGATGAAGGAACATTCTATGTTGATGGTATGGAAACTCCAGTATTACATGTTGATCATTTAAAACATGGTAAATACGCAAAAGGATATGTTGGCTTATATGTAGATAATGGTACAGAAGGGTATTTTAAAAATTTAGTTGTAACGAAAAGGTGAAGAAATTTATCTTTTTTTGAGGGAATCTTCAAATTTTTGTGAATAGTATATAAAGGAGAGAGTTATATAGTATGAAAAAATTTGAAGATTTAGTATTTAGTGATTGTTATATGTTTTCTACGATACTAGAAAATCCAAAAAATCTAGGTATCGCAAAAGAAATCATAGAACTTGCCATCAATCGTAAAGTAAAAGATTTACGTGTTATTTCAACGGAGAAAACGATCCAAAACAAATACCAAGGGAAAGTATCTGTATTAGATGTAC
>CAVFDO010000090.1:0-8388 GCA_963621095.1 bacterium | reverse complement strand
AACGATATATACTGAGCCATGGAAAACATTAGCCGACTAACCCCGCCTAAATCAAAAGATTATAGATGGGGAATGCGTCAACACTTATTCAACGCATCTTAGCCAAACCACAAAAAGTCTTATATTTTCAGTGCATGCCGACAGCTTTCAAGTCACTTGACATCTATTCTGCTCACTCAAAAAGTAGGCTATTTTATATTTTTTCTTTCTTCTTCCAGCTCCTGGACAAGATATTCGTCACTCATACAATGCATATCGGATACACCCTCGCTCATGAGCTTATACAATTCGGAATGATAAAAAATATCTAAAGCTTTCTCCAGCGAGATATTATTCTCTTTTGCAAAAAGTTCTACCACTCGTGCATACTTCTTCTGTAAGAGAATTGGATTGGCATTCATAGCTTTTCACTCCCTTCAAACAACAAATAAGACAGTGCCTTTTCCGTTCGAAAAGCCATTTGCAGGTTCGGCTTTTCATATTGTAATCTGCGAATGGCTTCTGCCTTATCAATTAATCCATCAAAGAACAGTTCTACTGTATTGAACACCTTATCATTTGCAACACCGCCAATCACAAGATCATAGTCTGTACCATCCTGTCCTCTTCTGCAGTTCAGGATGAAATCCAGCCAATCCTCTGAATAGTTATCAAATATCAGCACCTTTAAATCTTTATACACACCTTCGTCAAACACATACCGTGATACAATACCATCCTTACCACGGCGTTTAAATCTGTTGCACCATTTCTCAGCCTGCTCATAAATGGGTGTGACATAAAAGCCTTTTCCAAAATCAACATTCGGTCTGGAGTGCAACAAATCCGGCTGAGCAACCACTACAAATGAACCATGATATAAAATCATAGTTTCACACCTCTTTCTTTCATAATATCAATAATATCATTCACGATATACTCCTTGCTTTGCGTGTGCAGAACCTCATATTCCGGAATGATATATTCATTCAAGATGTCTGTCTGTTCTGTCAAAGCGGCATAGATCTTGGTAGCATCCACATTTAACTTTGATGCAACATTTTCAATACAGAAAATTGCAAATTCTAATTCTCTGCTTCCATGCATAGTCTTATCCATTTCCATAGCTTGCATGACCTCCTGTCCATAGTTGATTCATCTATCGTTATAACAAATTATTCAGATATGTCCGTATTCTAGGCCTCATTCTTTCGCTTTGAACTATACTTTGTTTTTTTTGATGTGCTTTTCCATCCTCGTCACGTACAACATTGCTTCGTTTCTTTCTTGCTTCCTGTGCTGTATGAAATACATCCTCGATAATAATCGGTGGGTGACTATCCTTCATCTGAAACATCTGTCCCTCTGTTACAGAATCTGATAAAAGAACGGTTCCTATATACTTTTCGTTCGTAAGAAGTTTATCAATAGTCCTCTTGCTCCATTGTTCTTTTCCCATAGTGGATGGAATACTCTGCTCTGCGAGCTTTTTTTGAATTCCTAAGATACTTTCCCCTCATCAATATACCAGCGGTATATATCACGAACCATCTGTGCCTGCGTGGGCTCAATTACAAGATTTCCGTCATTATCTTTCACATATCCATACAGTCTTATGCGGTAATTGCCTGAACTACCATTTAATGCATGATTCCGAAGCCACATCTGGATATTCATGCTTCTCGATTCGTTTTCTGACTGTGCAAAGGACTCTGCAACGGATATCAGCAGTTCATCATCAACCTCATCTGTATCCAACCCTTCCTCATCAAAAATCACTCATGTCCCGGCTGCCTTTAATCTGCGTAAAGCCTCCAACGTATTCACAGTGTCTCTTTCAAAGCGGCTGATGCTCTTGGTCAGAATCACCGATATATGATGTGCCTCTGCTTTATGAAGCATACGCTCAAATTCACGCCATGGCGATTCTCCCTTAGCCGAAGCGATATCGATAAATCATCCGTTAGCTTCCTCTGGTCAACATTGGCAACGGCTTTTGTAAGTGCTGATATCTGTGCAGAAAGGCTATATAGCTGGTTCTTTTCACCGCTACTAACTCTGCAATAAATGCCTACGTTCTTGCCCGGCTCTGTCCGCTTTGACGGTATATACCATACTTTTGGACTCATTGCACTGCCTCTATTCTTCCAATTTTAGCCTAATTATACAAAAATTCACAAGGCATGTACAGTAGTCTATTTCAGACTTTTTCGGCATCATTTTACAATATGTATGGTGTAACCCATTACAAAAGCGCTATATCTTGCGTGACATCAATACTACCGTCTCCACATGAACAGTCTGAGGAAACATATCACATGGTTGTACTTTTTCTAACTTGTAATTATTTTCAGTTATGATTTTTACATCACGTGCTAATGTAGCTGGATCACAAGAAACATACACTAATCTTTCTGGAGCTATCTTTAATATCGCATCTATTGTATCTTTAGATAATCCTTTTCTTGGTGGATCAACAATCATTGCGTCAATATTAATTTTAGAACGAATGATCATTTGTGCACCTTTTGATGCATCAGCGTTCACAAATTGTATATTATGAACATCATTTGCCTCAGCGTTGATCTTAGCGTCTTTTATCGCATCCGCAACAATCTCAATTCCATATACTTTCTTCGCTCTTTTAGCACCAATGATACCCATTGTACCTGTTCCACAATATAGATCTAACAGTGTTTCTTTTCCTGTTAATTGTGCGTAATCCAATGCAGTAGAATATAAGACTCTTGTAGCGTATGGATTGATTTGAAAGAATGATCTCGCAGATATTCTAAATTTGCATCCTAATAGTTCTTCTTCAATGTATGGTTTACCCGCTAATAGAATTTCTTTTCCATCTAAAATAACATTATCATCTCTTCGATTCACAATACAAGATAAAGAAGTAATTGCATATTTACTTTGAATATCTTTGATTAATGCATCAGAATGTTCAAATGGCCAATTCCTTACAACAAGACAAACCATCACTTCACCACTAACATGAGCGTGTTTGATTAATACATGTCTAATTTGATTGGAACAATGATATTTCTCAAATAAATATCTAAAAGAGTCTGTTAGTTTATTGGATAATTCTGTTTGTACGTGACAATTATCATACGCAACAACACGATTTGTATGATTTTGATAAAATCCCATTTCAACTTTTCCTTTGTTAAATTGAACAGGAATTTGAACTTTATTACGATAATTCCAATGTGGTTCTTCTTTTAAGATTGGTAATGGATCTATTTCAATGCCTGCGTTTTTTCTAAAACAGGCTTTTACTTTTTCCATTTTGAATTCTCTTTGTGCTGTATCATCCATATGTTGTAATTGACATCCACCACATGGTCTAAAAACAGAACATTTTGGTTCAACTCTATGTTCAGATGGTTTTAAAATACGAACAACTCTTCCATATCCATAGTTATTCTTCATCTTCGTAATACCAATTTCAGCTTCTTCACCCACAATCAAACCAGGCACAAATATCACAACACCATCAATGCGTGTAACACCCGCCCCATCATCTGTATATCCTGTACATGTAGCTGTATAAATTTCGTTTTTCTTCATTTCCATAATCATCTTTTTTAAAAGGGACCTTACGTCCCTTCATTTCATTATTCTGCGGATTCTTGTGAAGCTTCTTCACCATCTGTTGGAACATCTTCTCCACCAGAAATTTCTCCACCATTTTCTTGTGCTTCTGCACTCGCACTAGCAGCAGCTTCTCTATCCAAGACATCTTGTCTTAATTGATCCGCTACAGCTTGATCTTTGGCTACAGAAACTGTTTGTTTTTGTGGTTCAGACATATTAGATGTCTTTGTATCAATGACATATACGAAGTTTTCACCTTCTTCACCTGTTTTTTCAGGTTTTGTATATACATGAATTTCTAAATCATATTGCTTCTTTGTATCTGTTTTTGTGAAATATACAGATGGATCTAATATTGAAGCAACTGTATTATATACTTCATCGGCTTTTGCGTTGGCTGTTTCTTCATTCGCATCATCTGCGATATCAACATATACACGCAATGTAGCAGTTGTCATTGTAACAAACGCATCATCTTGCCCACTTAATCCTTTTACAGCAGTTTCAACTTGATTCATTTGATCTTTTGTAATAGCTGGATCTAAATCTCCTTCAAAACGATTTCCAAGAACAGGTGTTCCTGTATCTAAGCTAGATGAGAATAAA
This sequence comes from bacterium, assembly GCA_963621095.1. Classification (GTDB taxonomy): domain Bacteria; phylum Bacillota_I; class Bacilli_A; order Erysipelotrichales; family Erysipelotrichaceae; genus Bulleidia. The sequence goes on along the minus strand of CAVFDO010000090.1, from coordinate 4,194 downwards.
ATCCAACCTAATACAACAAATGGTGCCAAAACTAATATCAAACAAACTGTAAATAAAATACCAGTCTTATGAGTTTTTTGTTTTTTCTTAAGAGACTTTGCTGATTCTTTTGTTTTCTTTTGTGTCATTTTTCTTTCTCCACACTACTATTCTAAACTGTTTGAAAGAATTTGACTACTCATCGATTCTCTTCTGCAGTTCTTCTTTGATCAACTTATTAACAATACTACCATTTGCTTGACCCTTAGATTTCTTCATGACTTGTCCCATCAAGAAACCAAGTGCTTTATTCTTACCGTTCTTAAAATCTTCAATTGCTTGTGGATTTTCATCAAGAGCTTCTTTTACCATCGCTTCGATTGCACCAGTATCACTCATTTGTTTCAATCCCTTCTTTTCTGCAACGACTTCAGGATCTTCACCATGCATCATTTCATCAACAACTTGTTTTGCCTGTGCGTTAGAAATCTTTCCATCTTCGATCATCTTAACAAGTTTAGCGAGACTTTCAGGTTTCAAATCGCAATCTTCAATGACTTTTTCATTTGTATTGAGCCAAGCTGATACTTCTGATAACAACCAGTTACATGCAAGTTTTGCGTTATCTGTATACTTCATAACTTCTTCAAAGTATTCACTCATTTCTTTGTTAGAAATTAATATCGCAATATCATGCGCACTTAAACCATATTCTTTAGAATATCTTTCTTTTCTTGCTTCAGGAAGTTCAGGCATATTATCTTGAATATCCTTAATCCATTCATCAGATAAGCGAATTGGAAAAATATTAGGTTCTGGGAAGAACTTATAATCAACGTTGCTTTCTTTGGAACGCATCGCAATCGTAGTACCTGTCTTTTCATCAAATCTTCTTGTTTGTTGAATGACTTTTTCACCAGATTCAATCAACTCTTTCTGACGCTTGATTTCATAATCAACTGCTTTACCAACATGAGAAATAGAGTTAATATTCTTAATTTCACACTTTGTACCTAATACACCACTACCTTTAGGAGAAATAGAAACGTTTGTATCACAACGCATACTACCTTCTTCCATCTTACAATCAGATACACCAATGTAATATAGAGTTTGTCTTAAAGCTTCTACATATGCTTCTGCTTCTTCACCAGAATGCATATCAGGTTCAGATACGATTTCAATCAATGGTGTACCAGCACGGTTAAAGTCCAACAAAGAGAACTTTGTTAAGTGAAACTGTTTGGCAGTATCTTCTTCCATGTGAATACGATTGATACGAATCTTTTTCTTACCATTTTTTGTATCTATTTCTACATAACCATTTCTTCCAATTGGATGAAATTGTTGTGTAATTTGGAATCCTTTAGGTAAATCAGAATAGTAATAATTTTTACGATCAAATTTCACTAATGGATCAATTGTTAAATGTAATGCAGTACAAGCCATAACTGCTTTTCTAACTGCTTCTTTATTCACTTCTGGCAATGTTCCAGGATGACCTAGATCAATTTCATTGACACAAGTATTTGCCTTACGTCCAAATGAAGTTGGAGCACCAGAGAACATCTTTGTATCTGTTTTCAGCTGACAGTGAATTTCAATGCCTATCGTTACATCGTATTCCATCTTACTTCACCTCCGCTTTCATATCTTTATATCCTGTGATTTCTTCAATTGCTAGACCAATATTGAACATTTCTGTTTCACACCAAGCAGGTGTAGTAATGTTAATTCCAATTGGACAACCTTCTTCAAATCCCATTGGAACAGTCATGGAAGGATATCCAGAGAAGTTACCCATAGCCATATAGTTTTCTGCAATCAAATTCTCATCAGATAATTGATCACTCAATTGATCTTGATCTTCATCTTTATTGATGAATGGAGCAATATTTCCACTTGCTGGAGCTACAATTGCATCATATTCTTTAAAGCATTCATCCATTGCATTCACAACAACTCTTCTAACTTTTTGTGCTTTTCTAAAGATTCTTTCTTGATTTTCTTCAAACAAACCATAAGAACCAATTACAAATCTTCTACGAATCAATGGTCCAAATCCCTTTGTTCTAGAATTTGTCATAATAGCTTCCATATCTTCGCCATCTTCTCTTACACCAAAACGAATACCATCTAAATTAGAATCATTAGATGTTGCTTCACAATTGGCAATAATAAAGTAAGCAGGTAAAATTGCACGCATCATATCATTATCAAAATCATAGACATCAACAATTGCACCCTTTTCTCTTAATTTATCCATCAAATCATTAAAGATCTTAACAGTTTCTGTATTAGAAATATTCTTAATAACATTTCCAATAACCGCAATCTTCTTACCTTTAATATCACTATTCAATAAAGCACTATAATCAGGAACTTCATTGTAAGAAGATGTCATATCTCTTTCATCTCTACCAGCTAATACTTTCAATGTAACTGCAGCATCTTCAATAGAACGTGTAAAATATCCAACATGATCTAAACTAGAAGCATATTGAATAATTCCATAACGAGAAATTCTTCCATATGTTGGCTTTACCCCAACAATACCACAGAAACTTGCTGGCTTACGCACAGAGTCACCTGTATCAGAACCAATTGCCATTGGAACTACCCCACTAGCAACCAATGCTGCAGATCCTCCACTAGAGCCACCTGTCATTCTTCTTAAATCCCATGGATTATATGCAGGACCAGTAAAACATGTTAAGTTTGTACCACCCATTGCTAGTTCATCCATAGAAGCTTTTGCGATACAAACAGCACCTGCATTTCTTAACTTCGTTACAATTTCAGCATCATAAATAGGAACATAATTACTTAAAATACGTGAACCAGCAGTCGTACGAATTCCTTTTGTATTCACATTATCTTTTAGTACAATTGGAACTCCTCTAAATGCACCTTCTTCTGGTAATTCTTTTAATTGTTCTGTAGGATCTACAAATGTAATAACAGCGTTTAATTTATCTTGTAAAGCCTGTGCTTTTTCATAAGCTTCATTTACACGTTCTTCTACATTTGTTTTATCATTTGCCATTTCTTTAATCATTATTTCACCACCTTAGGAAGCATAAAGTGTCCTTCCAACTTCTTTGTGACATTACTCATTGCTTCATCTTGTGTAATTACATTAGATGTCACATCATCTCTCAAGAATGTCGTTGCTTGTTCAAATGGATACACCATTTCTTCAACACCATCTGTATTTACTGCATCTAATAAATGCATCTGTGATTCTAATGTACTAAATTCTTGAACAATACTATCAGCTTCTTCATCTGACAAATCAAACATCAAATGATGTGCTAATGTTCTAAAATATTCTCTATCCTTTTTTTCTTCCATAATTTATACCTTCTTCAACAAGTAACAATTTTACAGTTTTAAGCGCATATTTTCAACATAGGACAATGACATAATATCGTTTTATTATAGCTACTTTTACAAATATGCGGCATAATAATGAAAAGGAATATGTTATGACAACATTCGCAATCGTCGATAATGAAAAAGAAGATCTTCTTAGATTTTCTTCACTCTTAAGAAATATTGATTCAAAGTTTCTAGTTTCTGAATACCAAAGCATCGATTCTTTTCTGACTTCGAAAACAAAATATGATTTTCTACTTCTTGATATTGAACTAGACAACGAAGATGGTATAAAGCATTTACCTTTATGCATAAAACACACTAAATTCATTATTTATATTTCCATGTTAAAAGAGCGCATGCAAGAAGCCTTTTCTAAAAATGTTATTGGTTTCATTTTAAAACAAGATAGCGATGAAGTTATATTGAGCTCTTTAAATAAGATCATCCAAAATCACATTGAGAAATATATTACTTTAAAGACCGATTCTGATTTTCATAACTTTCCTATTTCTTCTATTTATAAAATCACGAAAGAAAATAGGAAAATATTTGTTTACTTAAATAACAAAATCATACGCATTTATAACACAAATCTAAAAGAAATCTATACACAAACAAAAGATTACATGATTTGGATTGATCGTTCTATTATGGTCAATTACTTACATATCACTTCCTTCCAAGATTCAAAAATCATTTTTGATAATGCAGAAACAGAATTTGTGAATACAAGAAGAAAAAAAGAAGCATTTAATGATTACATGCAAAAAGTATTTCAAATCATTTAGACAAAAATCTCATCATTTAGACATCATACATTGAATCACTTAATTT
>CAVFDO010000089.1:0-8724 GCA_963621095.1 bacterium | reverse complement strand
TGTAACAGTCAATGTAGTCGGTTTTGAAATTTAGTGTTGACAATCACATATTATTGTTGTTTAATTATTTAGTAATTTAAAAAACGGAAAGAAGAAGCACATACTTCTCACCTGATGTTTTAGGAACTTGGGTAAGTGGCCGATAAGAACTTATATAGGACTTTTAGGCAGGTGCGGCTTTAGTATCTGCTTTTTAATATTATGACAGGAGGTTTGCTTGGGAAAGGTTAAATTTAACAAAAACAGACACAAAGAGCCTACAGATATTGTAAATGAGGCTATCCGTGATAGAGAAGTATTAGTCATTGGATCTGATGGAACTCAGCTTGGTGTTATGTCACGTCATGATGCATTACAAGAAGCATATGACCAAGATCTTGATTTGTTGTGTGTTGCACCAAATGCACAACCACCAGTATGTAAGATTGTTGATTATGGACGCTATCGTTTTGAACAACAAAAGAAAGAACGTGAAGCAAAGAAGAATCAACAAACTTCAGAAGTTAAGTCACTACGTGTATCGCCAGTTATTGACCAACATGATTTTGATACAAAAGTTAAACGTGCAAGAGAATGGTTGGAAGATGGACAAAAGGTAAAAATTGATATGCGATTCAGAGGACGTATGATTACGCGCCAAGAAGTTGGTAAGCAAGTCATGGACAAGTTCACTGAGCAAGTCTCGGATGTAGCAGATGTTACAAAAGCTCCTTTGTTAGAAGGAAATACAATGTCTGTCACATTCTCACCTAAGAAAGGAAAGTAAAGGAGATTGTTATGAAAGCAAAAGCTAGAAAGCCAAAGAAGATTAAAATGAAGACAAAAAAGACTTTCGCAAAACGTTCTAAGTTAACAGGAACAGGAAAGTTAAAAGTTCAACACAACTACGTATCACATTTCGCAGCAAATAAGACACATAAGCAAAAGATGCATCTTGCTAAGTCTACTACAGCGCACAGCACAGATTTAAAGCGTGATAGACAGCTTTTACAGGGTTAATAGGAGGCTAAGAGAAGATGAGAGTTAAAGGAAGTACACCTACACGTAACAGACGTAAGAAGGTTTTAAAATTAGCTAAGGGTTATTTTGGATCTAAGCACCTTCTATATAGAACAGCCAATGAACAAGTAATGCGTTCTCTACGTTATTCTTACATTGGAAGAAAACAAACTAAGAGAGAAATGCGTAAGCTTTGGATTGCTCGTATTAACGCAGCAGTTAGACAATACGATTTGTCTTATTCAAAGTTCATGCACGGTTTAAAATTAGCTAACATCAACGTTAACCGTAAGATGCTATCTGAAATCGCTATTCATGATGAAAAGGGATTCAAAGATCTTGTTGATGCAGCTAAGGCTGAATTAGCTAAGTAATTTTAAAGAATGGGAGATAATCTCATTCTTATTATGGTGCGTTGGTGAAGCGGCTTAACACATTGCCCTCTCAAGGCAACATTCACGGGTTCGAATCCCGTACGCATCACGAATAGGTGGCTTTATGCCATCTTTTATTTTATAATGACTTTTAAAAGTACGAGGGAATGATATGGCTTATACGTTTTGCATGAATATACCAAAAGATGAAATGGATGAATTTGTTGAAAATCATGAACAAAATAGTTTATTTCAATGTTCTAAATGGGCAGAAGTAAAAAACAATTGGGAACATTTTTTAACATGCGTAAAAGATGGAGATGAAATTGTTGGAACTGCACTTGTTCTAAAACGTAATATGCCACTTGGAAAAAGTCTTTTCTATATACCTAGAGGTCCTGTCATGGATTATAACAATCAAGAACTCGTTTCTTTTTATATTGAAAATCTTGTCTCTTTAGCGAAAAAACATCACGCAATTACTTTGAGATTTGATCCTAATGTCTATAGTAGGAAATATCCTTATGAAACAAAAGATGAAGAACATCCAAGAGATAATGAACATGTTGTTTCTTATTTGACATCCATCGGTGCTAAACATAATGGTTATACAATCAATATTGAAGAGGCTACACAACCTCGCTTTAATGCTGCAACACAATCAAGTGATTATTTATCTAAATTAGATAAGAAGGTTCGTCAATCTATTAAAACAGCAGAAAAGAAAGGTGCAGAGTTCTATGAAGGACATGAATATATTCATGAATTCTCACAAGCGATGAAATACACAGAAGAAAGAAAAGGTGTTGCGCTAAGAAATGAATCTTATTTTAAACGTATGGCTGATATTTATGGTGATCAATGTATTATCATGGTTGCGAAACTGAACTTTGATAAACAAATCCAAAAATTAGAAGAAGAAATCAAACAGTCTCAAATCGCAATGGAAGAAACACCATATCAGAAACAAAAGAATCAATATCATTTAAAAATCACAAACGCAACAAAAGAATTAGAAAAGTTAAAAGAAGAAAAACAAAAAGAAGGGAAAGATGAAATCATTCTTTCTGGAAAACTTGCAATTTTCAATAAAAACAGAATGGAATTTGTATATGCTGGTAATAACGCAGAATATCTAAGATTTCGTACAATTTATGCCTTATATGCCAAATACTTTGATTTAGCTGAAAAGATGCATATTGATTATGTTTCTATGGGTGGTATTGAAGGAACATTAGATGATGGACTTACAAAGTTCAAGTCTAGTTGGAATATGGATATTGAAGAATATATTGGTGAATTTAATTATATTTTAGATCCTATCATGTATAAAGCCTTTGATGATATCTATCCTTGGGTATTAAAGAAAAGTGCGAAACTTAGAACAGGCAAAGATAGAGTGACTGTAAAACAATAATGAAAATCGCAATTACAATCAAACATAAAACAATTGTTTTTTCATGGTTCTAAAAACGAAAACTGGTTTTCTATTATTATGAATTCATTGTTGTTACCACAACACAATTATGCATCCAAAACAGGACAATCACTTGGCAATAGATTGTACTTCGCAAACTGTTCTATCAAAAGTAGTCATTATTCTTCCTTAGACGAATATATATTAGGTGTTTTTGATGTTGGACTTAAAAATCCTTATCAAATCATAGATGATGGTCACAATGCATATAAACTATTTACACGTAAACAGTTACTTATAGATGGTTATGATAGTTTTCATTATCATAGAAAACATGTTGAGTGGGCTGATGAAATTGTAGCCTTTACAGAAAGAAGTGTCTGTTTAAAAGCTGTTATTTTCATTAAAGTTAAATAGAGTTACCAAAAATCTACACATTGTTAAAAGTGTATTGTCAAAACTAAAATAATCTTAAGAATTTTACCTTTTATTTTGAAAATAGAGTGCTATAGTACTTAATACACGTTTGAAAGGAAGTAAGATTTATGACATACATTTTTCAAACTAATTTAGATAAAAAGATTTTTGATGATTTTGTAATCAATCATTCTCAAAATAACTTGTTTCAATGTTCACCATGGGCAGATGTTAAAAATAACTGGGATCATATCTACGCAAGTGTTACGAAAGACAACCAAATCGTAGCGACTGCTCTTGTATTGATTCGTCATTTACCTTTAGGTAAAACATTGTTTTATATTCCACGTGGCCCAATCATGGATTATAACAATCATGAACTTGTTTTATTTATGTTGGAGCATTTAAAACAAGAAGCAAAAAAACAAAACGCAATTGTATTGCGCTTTGATCCGAGTGTTCTTTCTAGAATTTATTCGTATAGAGATAGAAATGAAGAACACGCATATCAAAACAATGATGTGATTGACTATTTAAAGTCTCTTAGTGCGAAACACAAAGGTTTCACTACGATGATAGAAGAAGCTACACAACCTCGTTTTAATGCTTCTATGGAAGTGACTTATGACTATAAAGATAAACTTGAACATAAAACCGCAAAGTGTATTCGTGCTGCATTACATAAAGGAATTGAAGTCTATGAAGGAAGAGAATATCTCCATGATTTTTCAGTTGCGATGCATTATACAGAAGTTAGAAAACAAATCGCATTAAGAAATGAATCCTATTTTGAAAATATGATGGATGTGTATGGGGATAACGCTATCTGTATGGTTAGCAAACTAAACTTCCCAAAACAATTAAAGAAATTAGAAAAATCCATCCATGAAAATGAAACAAAATTAAATTCTGATACATTAAAGAAAAAAGAAAAGAATCTAATCAAACAACAACTAACAAATGATCAAAAAGAATATCAAAAACTAAAAGCTGACTATGATAGAGAAGGCAAAGATGAAGTAATTACTTGCGGCATATTAGCTGTTTATAATGATAACTTGATGGAATTATTCTATATGGGAAATAATCCTGATTATTTGCGTATGTATTCTTCTTACTTGTTATATTCTAAATGCTTAGACCGTTGTGTAGAATTAGGTATTCATCATTGTAGTTTTGGTGGTATAGAAGGTACTTTGGATGATGGATTAACATTATTTAAATCCAATTGGTTAATGAATGTAGAAGAATATATTGGTGAATTCAATATTGTATTTGATCCATTTATGTATAAAATGATGGAAGAGGTTTATCCTTGGTTTAGAAAAGTTAGTGCTAAATTAAGAGGGAAAAGTGAATGAAGTTTATAACAAATGTTGAGCCAGTTAAATTTAATACATTTTCAATTCAAAATCCTTTAAATCATTATTCAAAAACAAGCTTTTTTATAGATTTTAAAAAGCCTGAGTTTTATGGTGGCGATTTACTTGGTGTAGAAGACGAGAATGGAGAATTGATTGCGACTGCTTTGATGTTACATAAAAAAACAAAAGTACCACATTCTCAATTTTCTTATTGCCAATATGGGTTTAATTTGGATTATGAAAATAAAGAGTTATTATCTTTTTTCTTAAAGAATTTAAAAGAATACGCAAAACAAAAAGGTTCTTTTTTCTTACGTATTGATCCAAATATAACGCGTTTAGAACATGAAAAAGATGGTCATATCAAAGAGGGTGGATTTAATCATGAAGATGTAACAGATTTATTTATAAAAAATGGCTATCAACATCTTGGATATAACTATGGATATAGTGGAAATTGGATGAGTCGATTTACATATCGTCTAGATTTAGATAAACCTTGGAAAGATATCTTAAAAGGAATCAAACGTTGCTCACAATATACAAATAAGAATGAACAAAGGGATGTTCGTGTTCATAAGGCTGATATTTCAGAATTGCCAGTTCTATGTGAAGGACAAGAAGAGTTATCAAAGAAACTTGGTTTTGAACCATATGGTCTAGAATACTTTCAAAAACTATGGAAATGTTATGCACCTTATGTACATTATTATGTTGTTTCTACAAATTTTCATACCGCAAAATGTAATCTGATGCAATTGATTCAAGAAGATACAGAAAAAATTGAATCAATGAAAGATGAAAAGAAAAAAGCACCAATTGTAAAAAGCATTGAAGCAATGAAAAAAGAAGTTCAACAAATTGAACAAAGTGGTTTAGACATAGATCAAGAAGTGAATTTAGGTGCTAAATTTATCATTATGCAAGGTGTAAATGTATGGAATGTAAATATGTACACGAAGAAAACTTTGATGAATTTTAGGGCTGCATTTGCCTTACATCGCTATGCGTTAGAAGATCTCTATCAACAAGGAGCTAAAACCTATGATTTTGAAGGAATTTCAGGCTCATTAGATCCAAAAGATGAATATTATGGACAACAAGATTTCAAGAAAAGTTTTGGTGGAGATTTTTTAGAATTTTTAGGAGAATTTGATGCAATCTTCAATCAGAAAAAGTACAATACATGGTTTAAAGCAGATCATTTATATAGAAGGGTACGTAGAAAAGTGCGCTATATTTTCAACAAAAAATAACAAGTTTTGTCAACTTGTTATTTTTTATAACGAATAGCCCAATATTTTCTTTTTACGTGATTGATTGCACGCTTTTCAAAACGGAATCGTTTCATTTCAGATTCATTTCTAACGTAATCAAATTCGCCAATGCGTTCAATATATTCAGGTCCAAAAGAACTCTTATAAACATATAGACCATATTCAGGATCATCTTCTGTAGTAACACCAGAGAAACCGACCATATCGTACTGTGTTACTCCATGATCATACATATCACACATCGCAAAATAATGAAGGTTATCTACAGGGCGAATGAAGTTGAATTCCGCATGATCGTTGTATGTATAGAGATCCCAGCTCTTATTGCCAAAGCGAATGAATAAACCACACGCAATGACTGCAGAGTCTCCATGTTTTTCTTGTAGTTGCTTTGCACGTTCTATATTTTTAATAGCGGCTTCTTTTGCGGCTTGATCATTTTTATATTTCTTTGTTTCAAGCTCAGCACTCATTCCTTCAATCATTCCAGATAAGTCAATTGTTGTTTTATATAAAACACAATGTTTTTGAAAACAATCTAATAGATTTTGGAAGAATTCTCTGGAATGTGGTGCAAATCCATCATTTTCAGTTAACTGTTTTTCTAAACGCATTAAATCTGGAATGTCATTTTCATTTCCAATCTTTGTTGATACATGCCATGTCTTATGGCGATTGATAGCACGTCTTCTTTGTGGAATGAAACGTTTAAATACTTTCTCTTTTCCACAACTCAGATCAACAATTAAAGTATAACGATTTGTCCAAGAGCCATTATATGCATATCCATATCCTTTATGTGTATAACCTTCATTTTTTAAATCTTCAGTTACACATTCATTATTGAAACCTTCTAATACATTTCCTTTGATATCATGAGGACAACGCACAACATTTGGATCAACTCTTAAGAATAAAACTTTCTTTTCATCAGCGTATTTCTTCAATAACGCAAATGCTTCATCTCTTTCTAATTTATTCTCGTAATTGATACATGGTCCCCAAGGAATATATGCATAGCTATGATGTAACCAACTTCCTAGTAATACCATAGCGGTACCAATCAATGTATCAGACTCATAGAAACCTAACATTTCATATTCTAATCCATCTGTTGCTTGTTTATATTCACCCCACATGCTAGTTTTCATATAATGTGAGTAGGGATGTTGTTCTACAAATGCATCAAATGCTTTTTTATCTGTTATTGTTTTAATAATCATGATTTACCTCGCACGAACTATTATATAACAAAAAAACCACAGTAGATACTGTGGCTTATGCTTCTAATTGAGCGATAGAAGAATCGAGTCTTCTTAAAGTCTCTTCTTTACCTAAGATTGCGGCGATTTCAACTGCACCACCAGGTGTAAATTGTTTACCGGTAATAGCTAAACGAAGAGGGAATAAGATAATTCCATTCTTGACTTCTAATTTCTTAGGAAGTTCTAATAGAGTAGTATGTAATGCTTCTTCAGACCAATCTTCTTGGTTGCTTAAAGCGGTACGGCATTCTTTTAGAGATGTTAAAGCGACTTCAGGATTTGTCTTCATCTTTTTGTTTGTATAAAGTTCGTTGTCATAAGCAGGGAATGTATCAAAGAAATCTAACATTGGTGGAATTTCAACTAATGTATCTGCACGTTGTTGTACCACTTTTGCGATTGCTTTCTTATCAAAGTTTCCTTTGACTGCTTGATCGATATATGGTTTTACGAGTTCGTAGTAGGAATCAAGATCCATACCTCTTAACCACATACCATTCATCCATTTTAACTTTTCAGGATCAAAAATAGCTCCTGAAGTACCAATATGTTTTACATCAAATGCTTGAACCAATTCCTCTAATGTATAGATTTCTCTATCTTCACTAGGAGACCAACCGAGTAGGGCGATGTAATTTAAGATTGCTTCTGGTAAATAGCCTTTCGCAACTAAATCTTGAAAAGATGCATCACCATTTCTCTTAGATAATTTAGAATGTTCATCTTTCATAACAGGTGGACAATGAATATAACGAGGAATATCCCATCCAAATGCTTCATATATCAAGTTGTATTTAGGAGAAGATGATAAATATTCCATTCCTCTTACAACATCTGTAATACCCATTAAATGGTCATCAATAACATTTGCGAAGTTGTATGTTGGGAAACCATCACTCTTCATTAAGATTTGTTCATCTAATGTATCATTTTCAACAGTAATCTTTCCGAATACTTCATCATCAAATGATGTTGTTCCAGTTGTAGGAATTGTTTGACGAATGACATATGGTTCACCATTTTCAATTCTTTTTTCGCATTCTTCGATGCTTAGATTCTTACAAGGATCATCAAATTTAAAACTTTCTCCACGTGCTTCTTGTAATTCACGTTGTGCATTGATCATTTCTTCATCACAGAAACAATAGTGTGCACCACCTTTTTGAATCAATTCTTTTGCGTATTTTAAATACAATCCACTCTTAACTCTTTCAGATTGTACATAAGAACCATAGTCACCACCAACATCTGGTCCTTCATCATGATTTAATCCACATGCACTTAATGTGTCATAAATAATATCTGTAGCGCCTTCAACAAGTCTACCTTGGTCTGTATCTTCAATACGAAGAATAAAAACTCCATTAGGATCTTTTTTCGCAACAAGATAAGCATATAAAGCAGTTCTTAAGTTACCAATATGCATATATCCTGTTGGAGAAGGTGCAAATCTTGTACGAATTGTCATATTTCTTTCTCCTTTTTTTGCGTATCTATTTTACTCTTAAAATATACTTCCTTCAATAAAAAAACGACCAACATGTGTTAGTCGAATAGGCTGGGATAGAGAGATTCGAACTCCCGAATGACTGGTTCAGAGCCAGTTGCCTT
>CAVFDO010000088.1:0-8902 GCA_963621095.1 bacterium | reverse complement strand
GTTACGACTTTCTATGTCAATGGAATTTATAACGTAATACGACAATGGTTGCTAGAAGATTTTTCTATTTCTTCTCACGATATCGGTTTATTAGGTGAAAAAATCACAAAAATGATGCTTTAAATGTGAATATTGAAAAGGCTAATATAAATATGTAGGAAATTACATATTTATATTAGCCTTTTCAGTCACTTTTGACATCAATACTACCGTCTCGACTTCGTTTTTTAAATAAATAAAATTTTATCACCATTTCCTTTTAGCAATTCTTCCACCAACAAATATCAACAAAAAAATTACAACAAAAAGCAAAATAGTAAACCATATAGGACTAAATATCCATATCCATGACCACGAAATCGATTTTGTCACCTTTAGTACAATAAAAATCAATGTCAACGCAACTACAGGATCAATACTCGATTTAGAATGTCTATACTTTTTCATGAAAATAATCGTCTCCTTAAATTAGATAGTTTCGCTTTTTTCTAATAATAAATCAAAATCAGACTTATATAACTTATCTTGTTTTACTCTATATTTTTCAAATTCAGTTAATGCTTTATCACAAGCTATATCATGTGATATTTTTCCTGCGTCTTTTAAAACATCCCTATCATCTGCCAACAAAAATTTATCAATCCTAGTAGACCAATCCTCCATAGTCATTGGAATATGCTTCCTCGCCCTATTTTCTGCTATTTCCAGAAAAGCACTAACAATCCCTTCTAAATCGCGTAACTCTTCTTTTGATAAATAATTTTTAGCGATTATTACATCAGATTTCATTATTTTTCCATTTGGCGATTTTTTCCAATTAGTAAGACCCATATGTTCTTTTTTGAATCTGCTCTATTATAAATAATTTCAGCGGCTGTTTGTTTAGATACTGCAAAATGCATTTTATTTTGTACCTTCTTAAAAAAAGTAATTGATATTGGAGATTCTGGATCATAATCTACGCTTGTAGCATAAATATCAGTAACTTTTTGATAAAATCTTCGTTCCGAAAGCCTTATTTCTCTAATCTCTTCTAATAATTTTTCAAAATAGTCTTCATCGATAAATGAGCCATTTTTCATTCGCTCTTTATCCAAAACATACCCTTGGATGGTAAAATTCTTCAAAACATTCGTGGCCCATCTTCTAAATTGTGTAGCTCTTATAGAATTAACTCTATACCCAACAGAAATAATCGCATCAAGATTATAATATTCTGTTTGATATTTCTTTCCATCGGTAGCAGTATGTTCCATTTTGGAACATACTGCATTTTTATCTAATTCTTTATCTTCGAATATATTTAATAAATGTTTTGTGATAGCCGGTCTTTGAACATCAAACAATTCAGCAATTGCTTTTTGAGTCATCCATAAAGTTTCATTTTCATATCTAACTTGAATGCCTTTATCTTTTTCTTGAATCTTAAAAGTAATAAATTCTTCTGCACTACTTCTTATAATTAAATCTTTTGCCATCTATATCTCCTTATATTTAATACTTTTTAGAAAAACCTCGCATCATGCGCATTCATTTAGGATAAACATATTAATATCTTCGTATTTTTTTATTTCTTCAAATAATTCTAGAAATACGAAAGAATCTTTTATTCAATAATATTAGTCTTTGCTTAATTGTATTTTGAATAATCAATATGTATATTATTTTTACTTGCTCAAAAGTACAACCGTCTCTACATGTTTTGTAAAAGGAAAATTATCCACAGGCACAATCTTTTTGATTTTATAATTTGTTAAACCTTTGATATCTCTAGCTTGTGTTTCTGGATTACAAGAAATATAAACAATTCTTTCTGTTTGGAATTGATTTAACTGTTTAATAAATTTCTCAGTAAATCCACTTCTAGGTGGATCTAAGAATATCACAGATGGTGAATCTCCTAATTGATCTAAGAAACGTGTACTATCTTCCGCAATAAACTGTGCATTATTGATATGATTTCTTTTCGCATTATTAATTGCGTCTTTAATAGAGTCAGGATTTATTTCAACTCCTAATACAAAATTTGCTTTCTTTGCGGCAATCAAAGAAATTGTTCCAATGCCACAACACATATCTAATACCGTATCATCTTTTTTTAAAGCTGCCATTTGAATTGCGGTTTGATAGATTTTTTCTGTTTGGATTGGATTGACTTGGTAGAAAGTATTTGTAGAAATACGGAAAGAAGTATTCATAATAGAATCTTCAATATATCCTTTACCATATAAAACATGATTCTTTTTTCCTAATATCATTGAAGTATCTTCATCATTATGGTTTAAGATAATTGTTTTGATTTCAGGATGTAAAGATAGTATTTGTTTTACAAATACATTACTGCCAGGAAGATTCTTAGAACCAATGACTAGAACTAATAAAACATCTCCATTTTGGTGTGATACACGAATATATGCATGTCTCAATACACCTCTTCCAGTATCTTCATCATAAGATTCTATATGCATTTTTGTTGCGATATGACAGATATCATTTAAGATTGCATTTGCTTGAACATTTTGAATTAAACACATCTTTGTATCAATCACTTTATGTGTGTTTTCTTCATACATTCCACATTTAATCACACCATCTCTATTATGAGAAAAAGATGCATATACTTTATGTCTATAATGATATGGATCTTTCATACCAATCACTGGTTCTACATTATATTTAGGAAACAATGATTTAACATAATCTCTTTTCTTTTTTAATTGTTGTTCATATTCAACTTGTAAGTAAGAACAACCTCCACATTTCTTAGAAACAGGACATATTTTCATAATAGAACCTCCTCAATACTTCTTACTGTATTATGATGTAACTTCTTTAATCTTTCATAAGATTGATGACCATTAGATACCAAATAGATTTGTTTGATATGTAATGCTTTCGCAGTCAAATAGTCAGCGTTAGTATCTCCAATATAAATACATTCATCTCCATTTGTTTGGTTATTTTCTAACCAACGCAATCCATTCTCCACTTTACTTCCAGAAACTAAATTATCTACTCCCATGATATCTTGAAAATAGGAATCAATTTGTAATTCATGACATTGTTTTAATAATTTTTTTTGTTCACAAGAAGAAAGAATGATATTTGTGTAACCTTTTTTTAATGCTTCATTGAATTTATTAATTACACCTTCATGTATTGAACATTCATAAAAGTATTTATCATATAAAGCATAAAATTCTACACCAACATCATGAAAAGTTTCATTCTCAAATGTATAACCAATTTGTCTATAATAATCTTCCATTGGTGTATCAAAAAGAAATCGATAATCTTCTAAAGAATAATTATGTTTCAATCCTCTTTTTTCAAGCATCTCATTTTCTATCTTTACCGCAATTCCAACATCATTAATGATTGTTCCATTGTAATCCCATATCACTGTTTTCATATATTTACCAACTTTTATTATTTTATAAAAAAATATAACATTACGCTAGACTAACTAAACTAACACATGATATTAAATACTCAGGCAGAACAATAGTTCAGATTATTCAAAGCCTACATTTGGAGGCAAATATGTATAATTTAGAAGAATTAAACGCAGGAAAAACCTGTACAATTTGTTGGTTACTAGGAGAAATTGGAAAACAATTAAAAGAAAGAATGCATTTTGAATTAGATGACAAAATTGATGTTGTTTATAATGATGGAAATTCTTTAATCATTAAACATTCCAATAAAAAATATGCGCTAGATTCTATTAGTGCTCACGCTATCAAAGTATCCTTTTAAAAAACCAGGAAGTTTATCTTCCTGGTTTCATTTAATTCCACTTTTGATAAATGTTAACAATGTAATATCCATTTCCTTTTGAATAAGATGCAATACCAGCAACATTATTAGGATTACTAGAAGAATCAGCTAATAATGATCCAACAGAAGCTGAATACCCTGTATCTTCCGCAATATATTCACAGATTTCGCTTGCAGATAAACCGTTATAGAAGGAAGTATTCAAGTCCGGTACTGTGACTGTAGGTTCAACTACATTTTGATTTCCACTATTATTCTCACTGCCACCATTAATTGTTGTAGAGTCAGAATTGTTAGATGATACAGAACTATTAGAAGTATAACTTGCGCTAGAAGTTGTTTGTTCTACTTCTGATTTTACCCCTTTTGATATAGTTATTGTAATTGTATCTCCCTTTTTAATGACTGCTCCGTTTTCAACAGAAATAGAAATTACTTTACCATTTTCAATAGAATCAATATATTCTTCTACAATGTTTAATGTTAATGAATTTTCTTCAGCCCAAGCTTGAATATTTTCTAAAGAATAATTGGATAAATCTGGCACTGTTACTTGTAATGATTCTAAGGATGGTGTTACTTTTACTGTTACTTTATCACTTCTTTTGACTGTTGTTCCTGCACATGGTTCCATTGAAATAAATGTACTTTCTGGCAATTCATCATTCATTTCATATTCATAAACAACATTGGTGAATTTGTTATTTGTGAACCAATCTTTAATTTCTTGTTCCGTTTTACCACTAAAATCAGCTAACGCAAATTCTTTATCAGGATCTGCACCTTGAGATAAAGTGATTATCATCGTTGCATCTTGTTCTAAAACTTCACCTTCTCTTAAAGATTGTTTCATAACAATATTTTCTTCTGTTTCTTCAGAATAGATATATTCATATTGAACTTGATCATCATTGACTTTATTTTCACTCTTCCAAACTTCAACATATTTTTTAGATAGTCCAATAAAGTTTTTCACTTTAACACTACTATTAGATAACGCAAGGATCGTAATTGTTGTTGCGATAGAAATCACACCAGCAATTACTCCAATCATGATGACCTTTACACTCTTTTTTAATTTCTTGTTATTCATATTCATCACCTTTTATTCAATCGTTAATAGATATCTTGATCTTGTATTTGTTTTTGTTAGATGATATGTATGCCCATTTGCATATCCAGTAATTTCACCTGAATCTTGAATAGAATACATTTCAAAGATATCTCTAGCTTGTGTTGTGGAAACATCAATATAGATTCTATAAGTTCCAGTTGATAAATTCGTTAAATCACAATCTGTATTAAACCATGTTTGTTTATAAGAATTATTACATTTCATATAACGTGTCATATCTCTTTGTGAAGAAGAAATATTAGTGTTAAATGTTGTAAGTGAACCATCTTCTTTCTCTACAAGAATCTTATATGCTGGATTTGTATCAGCTGTAAAATCTGTTTGATAGATACCACCATATGCTTCCATTGTTAAGTGACCATTTTCTAAAGATAGACTAGTTGTACCAAACTTAGGAACTAAAGCAGATGGCTTATTAATTACACTGAAATCTATTGATTGTTTTTCAATAGATAAAGAATAACGATAATTACTACTAGCATCCGCAAACAGTTTTACATATGTTCCATCACTCTTTGTATAAGAATAATCATAGTCTGTTCCATTCAACAAAAATGAATAATATCCGACATTTCCATTATTTGTTACTCGAATTCCGATGTAGTAGTTATTCAAATCAAAATCATCTAGATCAAAGGATGTTGTAAACTTCACCGTAGATGTTGTATAACCAGACAACAATTGTTCATTTGAATTCTCTGTTGTACAAGGAATGACAATTGATTTCTTTGTATCCGCATTTGTAAGAATCAAATCATGTTTCACTTCACCACTCATAGCGTTCATTTTTCTAAATAAAGCTGTACCGCTAATAGTAACTACATGACTATCTTCATTGAATTGAACGTTTTGAATAGAAGCAATCATTTTTCTATTTTCTTCTAAAGCATCAATTGTTTCATATTGATTACTTGGAACGACATCTGTATCTTTCTTTGAACTATCTTCTTTTGAAGTATTATCTTTGTTCATTTCTTCTTTTTTCGTATAAGTCACCCAATTACCAGTAGATGCGAACCATTGATCGTTACCGATCTTATACCAAGTGTATTGATCATCTTGTTTCACTTCATACACATAATATGAACCACCATCTTGTGCTACACCAATAGTAGAATATCCTGTACCTGGACCTTTACGAATTCTCAAACCAGAAACATTAACTGTAGCTGTACCAATGATTGTATCTGTTGAACTATCATTTGAAATTGTTCCACCAATTAATGTAACGTATTTCTTTTCAATCCATCCAACATTTGTATTCCAATCATAGTCTCTTGTTTCTTCACCAGTGAAAGTATATTTTTTACCATCTACAATGTAATTTGTTGTTTGTATCTTATACCAATCACCATTCTCTTCTAGAATAGAAACAGTAAAGTTCTTTTGATATGTAGCTCCATATTCAGTAGTGTATAGATTATTTCCATTAATGCTATTTTTAATACCAACACCATATGTATTGATTACACCAATCGCAGTTTCATTATATTCCGTTAGATTTCCATCATTTCCGTTATAAATCTTATCAAACTGATAAGATAGAGATGAAATCACATAACCATAATATGGATCAGAAGCATACTTCACACTGATTCCACTACCTTTGTTTCCAAAATGAGAGCCAAAGAATCTATAATCATCTGTATCACAATATTGTCTTAATAGAACAGAAGCTTGATAATGAATGGCTTCTTCAACAGAATTAAAATATCTAGCTTCATTTGGATTATCATCATACGCACTAACACCAAATAAATTATTTCGATTCATTGCATAAGTACTCTTTCCCCAACCAGATTCATTTACTGCTTCCGCAAATAATAACAATGCGTTAACACCATATTGATTTTGTGCATCTACAAATGTTTGTCCTTGATTCCATAGTTTAGATTCCGAACCAATACCATTTGCTTGTAAGAAAGAATTATAGGCAGAAGCAGAAATATCAGATTTCTGTCTTAATGGCATGAATTGATAATAGTTGTAGTATGTACCAACTTGATTTGTATAATAACGATCACTATAGAAATCGTAATCATTATAAGAATAATACACATCTCCAATATTCATCCAACTAGCTGCAGGTCCTACAATCGCATTGAACTTTTTATTTGGTTCATTACCATTTATTGCCCAACCACTATACGCTACAAATCTTAATTCTTTATAATTTCCATTCTGTTCAACTACATAATATGCTTGTTTAGGTCTTACATAGAATGGTTGTTCATTTTCATCTGTTGTATCATTTCCACCTAAATAAATCGGTAAATTATTTGTAATGAATTTATATGGAACTAAATCAATATTTTTTAAATTAATGATTCCATCAAAATCAGTAATATTGATATGTACATCACCACTACCATTATCATAAGATTCTGTAGAAAAATACTTTACTTCAATATGCTTTGGAATATATGTACTTTTTGTACCACCATACTGATTAACAGTAACTGTAGCACTACCACTTCTCATTGGATACGTATATGCAATTCCACTATTCATCGCAATGATTTTTGTTGGTGAATAGGAACTAGCATGTCTTACTACAGCGTCATCTCCACTTCTTTCCATTACAGATTTAGCTTCAGAAAAAGAAGCATAACAACCTTTTTTATCAAAACCACCTGAATCATTGACTGTATCTACTTCAAACGCATCACATTGCATTGGATAATAATCACTATAAGATTCTTTTGCTTGCACATGAATAGTATTATTCATAGATACACTCATACAAGACAATAGTAATGTACCAATCATGACTAATTTATAAATCAATTTCATATTACCCTCCTTTCAACGATACTTTTACAGAAACAGGTTCATCCTGTCCTTCTAAATAAACTTTTAATATTCCACTCATCCTAGAAATAGAATGTTCTTGATCTAATGTAATAAAAAACAAAGATCCTTCATCATTTTCATTTATTTGTTTTCCAATCATATTCTCACTTTTCATAGAATGAATATTAGAACCTTCTGCTTCAAAGTTGGAACTATCAGATTCAAAAGTCGCACTATTAATTACAACAGATTCACTATTTAAATTTTCTGCTTTTAATTTCAAGGCAAATACACGAGCAGAAGATGGTAAAGATAAAGTAGAATCTCCGTCATACATATCATCACCTGTCACTTCATAAATATTAGAAACTGAGAATATATAATTTGAGTCATTAGAAACTATCGTATTTTGATTTGAATAAATCAAATCATTCATACTACTTTCATGTGACATTAAATCAAATGTATAACTTTCATCTTTATAATTTAACGTTAAAGTTTTCTTACCACTATCTTTTACTGGAATAAAGATATTTCCTTGAAAAGAATTATTTGAACTTAATGAAAACCAAACATTTTTCTTTCCTAGATAATAAGAATGTTCTTCTAATGCATTAACATATTCAGATACATCTGATAAACAAATATCTTCATCTGTAATAAAGTCAGATAATGAATAATTACTTGCATTCTCATTGATTTGAAGAGTCGCTATGATAAAAGAAAAATCTAAATCATCAATTGAATAAACAGAATAATCAATAAAAGAAACATTTAATTCAGGTTGTTCTGTTTCAGTAATTTCTTTCATAACAGAATCCATTACTTTTTCTTCTTTTTTATCCATTTGATGCATCATAAAATAACCACCATATACAATCAGTGAAATCAATAAAACAGATAAAACAATCAAACAACTTTTCTTTCCTGTTGACATATTACTCCTATCACTAATATTATAGAAAAAAACTTATACACAATGTATAAGTTCAAATCAATTGTTTAACTTTCATTTTGATTTTTAATGCAATTTCCAAATGAAATTTCACAAAAATTTCACAAAACTTCTAAATAACTTAAAAAGACCAAGATTTATCATCTCGGCCTTCATTTTATATAATCAATTTATAACTTAAGCTTCTTCAGATGTTTCTTCATCTTCTTCATGCCATTTTCTAGCAAAGTACATGGATA
>CAVFDO010000087.1:0-8945 GCA_963621095.1 bacterium | reverse complement strand
CCAAAGAAGAAGGGATTACAATTGGATTAGAACAAGGAAAATCCGAGGAAAAACTCTCTTTTGCGAAACAAATGTTATTAGATAATGAACCAATGGATAAAATCATAAAGTACACTGGTTTATCAAAAGAAGATATAACAAAATTAAAAAACACACTTTAAGACAGACAAAAGCCAGGAATTCCTGGCTTTCTCATTTATTGTTTTCCCCAAGAACTCATTGGTTGTCCTTGGTATTGTACATTTCCTCTATGACCATGCACTTCAATTGCATTTAATGCCTTTTCTAATTCATGAAATTCTTCGTCTGTAAGTTCTACGGTACTTGCATCTAAATTCTCAATAATTCTTTCTTTATTCTTAGAACCTGGAATTGGAACTACATTTGGATATTTGTGCAACATCCATGCCATTGATATTTGTGCGTTTGTTGCGTTCTTTTTCTTTGCGTATTCATTTAATAAATCAATGACCGGAAGATTTGCGGTAATGTTTTCTTTTGATAATTGTGGTACAAATACTCTTACATCATCAACCTTTTCAAACTGTGTGTTTGCGTTGATCTTACCTGATAAGAAACCAGACGCAATTGGTGAGAATGGAACAACTCCTATATTATGTTCTAAACAATATGGGAATGTATTCGTTTCACAATCTCTTTCTAACATGTTATATAGATTTTGCACTGCAGATACTGGTGTAACTTCATGAGCTCTTTTAATTGTTGATTCATCTACTTGAGATAAACCCCATCCTTTTATTAGACCTTCATCAATAAGTTTACCCATTGCTTGCGCTACTCTTTCTACTTCTACTTTTGGATTGATACGATGTAGATAATATAAATCTACATAATCTGTTTTTAATGCTTGTAAAGATGCTTCTAAATGTCTTTTACACACAACATACATATCTTCATCTTCTTCACCTTCATTAACATGTAATTTTGTTGCGATGACGCAATCTTTTCTTACATCTTTTAATGCTTCTCCAACAATTTCTTCATTGTGATGTGGATAATATAACTGTTGGCCATATACTTCAGCTGTATCGAAGAAATTACATCCATGTTCATATGCATCTCTGATAGCTTCAATTGCGTATTTTCTATCTGGTATTTGTCCATACCCATGTGAAAATGCCATACATCCCATTCCGATTTCTGATACTTCGATATTTCCTAGTTTTCTTTTCTTCATAACTTTTCTCCTTTATCTATTAGAAATATAGTTTTTATTATGTTAAAAGTACAATATTAAAAAATCACTGTGCTATAATTTAAACGCATAGTGAGTGTATGATTGAAAACAACTTATTGAACATTTTGATCACATTTAAAAAGTGTGGAACATTATCGAAAACTGCTGAAGAATTAAATATTTCTCAACCAGCACTATCTAGAAGCATGCAGAAACTTGAAGATGAAATCAATGTTCCACTTTTTATTCATGGAAAAAATTCTTTGAAATTAAATGAAAATGGAGAATTACTTGTCATAGAAGCCAAGAAGTTACTAGATAATCAATCAAAAGTGATTGAACAAGTACGCCAATTTGATGCCTCTAATAGAAATATCAATATCGGTTATAGTGCTCCAGGTCCTAAAGTTATCTATGAACCCATCATTCAATCTATCTATCCAAATTCCAATATCACTTGGAATTTACATATGAAAGAATCAGAATTACTCAAAAAACTAAAGAGTCATGAATACGATTTTATCTTTATTGAAAAACAAGACATTCCTTCTTCTTTCTATTCAAAGCTCTGTTTAACTGAAACTTTAAAGATTTGTGTACTACCTTTCAATTCATTTGCACATCATAAAAGCGTAACCTTCAAAGAAATTGATGGAGAAACTTTCTTACAAAGTTCTTCTGTAGGTATTTGGACAGATTTAGTGAAAGATAAACTTTCTCATTCACAAATCATCAAACAAGATAATCGAGAAGACTTAACTACATTAATTAACAACAGTCCTTTTTCTTGTTTTGTCACAAACGTAACAAATATTGATACAATCCAAAAATACACAAACAGAATCATCATTCCTATTTCAGATATTTCCGCAACAAAAAACTTCTTATTTGTCACATCAAATAAGAAGCGTTTCTTAAAACTAATACAAAGTATTAGAAATATTCATTGAAATTATTGTAATTGATACATTTGATAATAAGCATCTTTATGTTGCATCAATTCTTGATGAGTTCCTATTTCTTTTATTTTCCCTTTTTCTAGCACAACAATTTCATCATAATCTTGTATAAATGACAAACGATGAGTTACAACAACAATCGTTCTATCAGTAATATCCGCAATCGCTTTTTTTATCTGATTTTCTGTTCTTTCATCCAAAGCAGAAGTAGGCTCATCAAAAATCAATATTTCAGAATCTTTATATAAAGTTCTTGCTAGAGAGATTCTTTCTCTCCTCCAGAGTATCCACTATCATTTTTTTGAATGATATATTCATAGCCTTCCTCTTTATTTCGAATAAATCCATCAGCACCAGCCTTCATTGCGACTTGTTCTACATCATCTTTATTCGCACACATATTTAACGAAATATTATTTGATACACATTCCCAGATGTTGGCTCGTATAAATTTAAAAGTAATTTTAATATTGTTGATTTCCCGCTTCCACTTTCTCCAACGATTGCTATCTTTTTATCCTTTTTTATATCTAAAGTTATATCATGTAATACTTCTTCTTTATCATAAGAAAAACACACATGATCTAAAGCTAACAAAGCATTCTTTTTTTCTTTATATGTGAATTTTTGACCTTTTAAATCAATTATTTCATAAACTCTTTTTTCATAAACAGCATACTCATCCACAAAGATTTTAAATGAAGCTAGTGCGACTATCATTTGTTCAATCTGATCTGATAATTGTATCGCAATCATAATATTCGCAAATATTATGATTTTTAAAGAAGCTAAGTATACGCCAACAACTAGCAAAACAACTTCTGCAATACATTGAATATAAAACATCGAAATAGATAATCTCGTACAATTTAATGCATTATACCAATGAATATGTGAATTTAATTTTATTAAGTGTTTTTTGATTTTCTCTATAAAGGTAGCATTTAAATCAAATGTATGAATTTCATGTGCACCATCAAACTCTTCATTTACAAATTGAAGTATATTAGATTTTTCTAAAGTAATAGAAGCCAATTCGCTTGTTCTTCTCTTTGAAAATAGACGAAGAAGTATATATTCTAAAAATGCGATTAAAATACATAGTCCCATAATACGATAATCTGAATTCATTTCATGTTTGCTAACCTTTACAAAATATATCCTTTATAATATAAGAACAACATAAAGCGAGGAACTATATGCCTTTTCAAACAAAATCTGTTATTACAACACAAAAGACACAACTCTTTCAATATATATGTGGAGCATATTTTAGACAACAACGCATCACGCAAAACATTTCACTAACTGATGCAGCCAAATCTTTAAAAATCAACAAAGGATTCTTATCTGATCTTGAAAGAGGAAATAGACCATTTCCAAATGGAATAATAGAACAATTCAATGAATTCTATTTAACTAATTTTTACTTTGATGATAGCGCATATAACGAAGCTTTAAATCTTTTAGAAGATATTTATGTAGCTTATGCTCAAACCAACCAAGATTTAATTATTCAAAAGTTTAAAATTGTTTTATCAAACAAAGAAAAAGTTGATACTTATGCATTCTTTATCTATCAATTACTATATTTCTTTTATTATATTGAAATTGAAGAAAACCACGAAAAAGCCGATGATATTAAAAATATTTTATTAAACAATATAGCAACTTTTACAGATGAACAAATTTCAATTTTATATAGTCTTTGTGGTGTTTTATGTTTAAAAAAAGATAATATAAACGAAGCTGAAAACTTCTTTCTAATTTCTAATGAATACTGCTCTAAATCTTCTATTATGTATGCTTTAAATATGTTCTATTTAATAACTATCTATTCTAAGATGAATAAATGTGCGTATTCTTTACTGTTCCTAAATCAAACTAAACTTATTTTATCAACCACTCTTTGTTATTCTAGAATTGTATATACCGATTTATGTGAAGCTTACAACTTAATTCAATTAGGTTTATATAGAGAATCCAATAATTTATTATTACGAATTTTAGATAGTGGAATTGCACAGATTCAAGATATCTCTTCTTATATTTATCAATTACTAGCTATTGTGTCTTTACATATTTCTGAATTTGAAGGAAGTATCAATTATTTCAAAAAAATTACAGATACAAATATAAAAAACAAATACATTTGGATACCTTCCATTGCTTACTATAGCCTTAACAATATCAAAGATCTCAACTTAGAAATTAAGAATATTTCAAAAGATTCTAAAAACAAAACTATTGATTTTTTGTATGCAATTGAAGATAGAGTAGAAAATGATTATGAATCATTTCTTCGTCATATATTAGTTTTTTATTCATTTATTTTAGAAAATCATTTTTATGATATGTTTAGTATTGTTTTACACTATATTTTAGATTTCTCTAAAGAAAAAAATGATTCTAAAACAACAATTTTAGCGTTAAATGATTTAGACTTTTATCACGAAAATAAATTGTCAATCACGAGTTCGAATTTATTAAAAAAGAAGTAGAAAATAGCCTACTTCAATCTTTTGGCATTTGTTTGAAATTACCTTTAATTTCTTTTGTTCGAAGACAATTGATAAATGCATTTGGATCTATCGCTAATATATTAGCGATGATTGCTTTTTCACTACTTTCATGAATGACAGAATAAATCATCTTTCTTTCATCATTTTTATATGCACCTTCACCTTGTAGAATCGTTGCGCCATGTTGTGTTATCGCATGGATCATCTCTGAAATTTCATCTACCTTGTTTGTGATAATAAATAACGTAACTTGAGAATAACTTCTATACAACAAATGAATTGTTTGTGTAGAAACATATTGATAAATAATAGAATATAATGCTTTGTCCCAACCGAATAAAATACCTGCAGTAACTAAGATAACTGCGTTTAATCCAAGTGTTAAGTTAAATCCATCAATACCATAATGTTCTGATAAAAAAATAGATATGAAATCTGTACCTCCTGTTGTTGCGTCTACTTTCAAACACAACGCAATTGCTAGGCCATTCAACATACCACCAAATACACTAATCAATAAAATATCAGATGTTAATGTATATTGTGGAATGATATCAACCAATACACTATTTAATAAAATCATCACTAATGAAAATAGTGTAAAGTTCTTTCCTATATATTTAAATCCAATATAAACAGGGATTGAATTCCAAAATATATTAATAAAAGTATATGGTGCTTCAACTTTAAAGAATTCTCTTAAAATAGCTTGTGTTAGAATTGTTAGACCATTTGCACCACCAGGATACAACCCTGCATTTCTAACCATGATCTTAATATTTAAAGACATAATAATCGCAGCGATCACTACTACGATTGGTCTCAAAAACTGCTTTCTTTTTTGTTCCTTAAATGTCATATATCCCTCTATGCCTGAAACATTGTACAGCTACTTTCCAAAATAAAAAAGTGGATGTCTCCACTCTTTTAATCATCAAATCCAACAATTGGTATTTTTGTTGTATCTTCCCTTTTAGGAAATTCAACATCAACAATTCTTGAAATTTCTACGGTATCTCTCATCAACCCATTGATTAATACCATTTGAGCAGGCATAGTTTCTCCTTGAAAGTCTTCCGGATTTCCTATATACCCTGCATGCACTGATCCATCATCTAGCGTTACTTGGATGAATTTTTGAATCAACGCTTTGATCAATTCACTGTGACTTCTTTCCATACTCACACTTGAATTCCTGCACCTAATTCTTGCAGTGTCCCCTTTCCTTTTGGTTCTATTCCTTGAAGAATCACATTCGGATTCTTTCTTTTGATATATGCGACAAATCTTTCTGTTTCTTCTTTTGATAAAGCTGTCATATTAATTTCTTTTTCATTTATTTTTAAATGAATACAAGTTTTACCTTTTTTATCATTTTCAACATAAACTTCATTAATATCTTTAGATATCACTTCATGTATATCTAAATCTTTACAACAAAGAATTCTATCTTCTAATACCCATGAACGATCAACTACACCACCTCGTTCATATTCATAGATATCTTTAATATTTTTTAGTTGTTTTGATATTTTCAATTTATCTCTATAGTAGAAAAACAATACAACTGCTAGTAATGCAGCTAACACCATCATCATATACTTAAAAACAACTAATTTTTTTCTTGTCTCTATAAACGCAACTGTAAATATTAACAGTGGAATTCCAAACATAAAATAAACGTATTTCATGCTGACGAGACTATAATAAAATTTCTTTATCATGCCTACATTTTAACACAAAAATGTTACTTTCTCTTTATTTAGCTTTC
Organism: bacterium; assembly: GCA_963621095.1. Lineage (GTDB taxonomy): Bacteria > Bacillota_I > Bacilli_A > Erysipelotrichales > Erysipelotrichaceae > Bulleidia. The sequence goes on along the minus strand of CAVFDO010000087.1, from coordinate 2,495 downwards.
TATTTTCAAAAAGAAGACTATAATGTTTTCCGTATGAAAAAAGGGATTCAGATATCTGAAACATTTCTTCTTGCGATGATCATCACATTCTCTGGTGGTTTACAAGATGCATATACATATTTTGCGAGAAATCATGTTTTTGCGAATGCACAAACTGGTAATATTGTTTTAATGGCTTCTAAGATATCTGATGGTCAATGGAGTGATGCATTACATTATTTATTTCCGTTATTATCTTTTGCGATTGGTATATTTATTGCGGAACAAATTCAAGGTTACTTTAAAGAAGCGAAGATATTACATTGGAGACAATACATCTTATTGATTGAAATTGGTGCTCTATTTATTTCTGGGTTTTTTGATGAATCATTGAATGCATTATCGAATAGTTTAATTTCTTTTGCGTGTGCACTTCAAGTTCAAACATTCCGTTCTATGCATGGGTTTCCATATGCTAGTACAATGTGTATTGGAAATCTAAGATCTGGAGTAGCTGCACTATCTCATTGGTGTCGTACAAAGAAGAAAGATTCTTTTACGAAGGCAATGCATTACTTTATTATTATTTTGGTATTTGCCTTAGGTGCAACATTAGGCTATTCTTTGATTCCTATATTTGGAATGAAATCAATATGGGTTTCTTCTACGATATTATTCATTGGATTCTTATTCATGTTAATACCTGAAAAATGATATCTCGCGATATCATTTTTTCTTATGCTTCTTTTTCACCTTGTTGGTTAGGATCCATTGGTTCATTATTTCCAGGTCCTTGTGGAATGTTTCCACCAGGCCCACCTTGCATACCACCATCCATGGAATTAGATTTTGTGGAAAGATTTGTTTGATTAGAAGTAATTGTTACTTCTGTTGTATCTGTTCCTGTTTCAATTGTATATGTTTGATTTGTTTCTAATAATTCTGAACAAATAACTAAGTTTTGATATTGTTTATCAGATGTATAAGTTAATAATACATTACCATCACTATCTAAAACATTCACTGTTCCACTTGCATCTAACATCAAACAATTGATACTACTATCACTGCTTGGCATAACTGCCATTCCACTAGAACCTCCAGCTAAGATCGTTCCACCATTGACTGTAAATGTTCCGTTGTAATCTAATGCACCATCTGCTCCACTGGTTGGTCCATAAATCGTTAATGTGCCACCATCCATTAAGCCATTACCATTCATATCAACGCCATCACCATCAGCGTTTACTACAATATTTCCACCATGAATATTCAATTGGCTTCCATCACTTTGCATCTCATTTCCAGTATATGAACTATCTGCGGTATTGATACCATCATCACTACTTGTTATAGAAATATCACCATCATTAATTGTGATCACTTTAGATTCCAATCCTTCATAGGATTGTTCTACTGTAATATTTCCACTATTGATTGTTAGTGATTCATCCGCATGAATTCCATCGTCACTACTTTTTAAAGTTAATGTACTATTTGTAATCGTAATATTACTGTTAGAATGTAATGCATCATCTTCACTATTTACATCAATTTCACTATCAACTACTTCTATATCACCATCACATTTAATACCTTTTGCGTTATATTCGTCATCCGAAAAATCCATATCTGTTTGAAAAGTATTTGTTGTAGTTTGAGCACCATCTTTTGTTGTTATTGTGATGATTGTAGAATCTAATGAAATATAATCATTACATTGAATACCTTCATCACCTGAACTGATATTTAATGTTGAATCTTGGATATACAAAGAATCATTTGCGTGGATTGCATCTTCTTCTGCAGTAATATTTAATGTTCCACTACCTTCAATATATAAATCATCATGCGATAAAATTGTCGCTGTTTCTTCATCACTATCACTACCAGTAGAACTGAGTGTTGATTCTGTACCATCTTCAATGATCAAATACGTTTGATCTGCTTCTGACACCGTAATAACAGGCCCTTCAGAACTTGAAAGATTTGTATTTTGTAGGATGATTTTTACTTCGCCACTCACTTGTGAATCAACAATGATTTTTGCCTCATCACTTTCTCCACTCACTACATATGTTCCTGGTCTTGATATCGTTACTGTATTATCTTTTAAAGATAAACCATTTCCTGATATTGTTGTTTCTTCACCAAATACAATCGTAGATTCTTCTGTATTAAATGTAGATGTACTTGTAACAGAAGTACATCCCATCAATAACAGTGCTGATAAAGTCATTATTATTTTCTGATTCATAAAACCTCTTACAGATCTGTCATTTCATCTGCTTTTAATACGGATGAGATGGATAGATTTCCATTTCTACATCTGATCGCATCAATCATTTGTTTTTCATATTTTGAATCTTTTAATTCTATTTCATATTGTAATAAATACATTGTTCCTAAGTTCACTGTCTTTACACCATTCAAATGATATTTGGAAGTATATGCTTCTAAAATATCATCAAATGTATTGGCGTAATCTAAATCTTCAGGAATTGTAATTTTTAATG
>CAVFDO010000086.1:0-9175 GCA_963621095.1 bacterium | reverse complement strand
AAGAATATTCTAAATTATATGAACAAAGAAAAGAAAAATGGGATACAGAAGCATATAAGTCTTTAATTACAGTATTTGAAGAAAAAGATGTTGAAAATCAAAAATATGTAGATGAAGTTACTACAAAGTATCAAGATACTACTGTTAGTGAAGAAAATTATTTGACATTACAAACAGAAGTAGAAAATGAATTGAATGCAATAAAAGTCGTCTCTTCTACTACTAGATATAGAGAGATGTTTGTACCTGTTAAAAATCGACTAAATGAAATTGAAACACAATGTGCAGATATCATAACGAATCATTCCGATGATTTAGATTCTAAAATCACAAGTTTAGAAAATGAAATGAATTATGATTTATTGGCAGAGGTTGGCACATTGTATGTTTCCTATAAAACACAAGATGCATATGCAGATAAAGTGGATGGTTGGAATACTAAGATTACTTTATTGAATAAAGTAGCTGAAGAGAAGAAGGCTGAAGAAGAAGCCGCTGCGAAAAAGGCTGAAGAAGAAAGACTAGCTGCTAAAGCTGCAAAGAAAGCAGAAGAGGAAAAACAAGCACAATTAGCTGCAGAAGCAGCAAAGAAAGCGGAAGAAGAGAAGCAAGCTAAAGCTGCAGCACAAGAACCTGCAAAAGAAATGGTATGGATTCCTAGAACTGGTTCGAAATATCATAGTAGATCTTCTTGTAGTAATATGAAAAATCCATCTCAAGTTACAAAGGATCAAGCGAAAAGTTTGGGATATTCTCCTTGCAAGAAATGTTATGGGTAAGACAGATTTCCTTATTGTAATCAATGAATTTCGGTGATAAACTTGTATATGTCGTTATGAAGTAAGAATAGTAGCTTATGTGTGTGGCAAAGAGAGACGAAGTGTTGGTGAAATTCGTAGCATGCTAGTAAGTGAACTCGCCTTATGAGTGACCGTAATTCTGCGATAAAGATGGAATGAAGTGCATATGAATATTCATATGAACTAAGGTGGTACCGCGTTAATCAAGACGTCCTTAGATTTGGACGTCTTTTATATTTGTTGGAGGAAAGAAGTATGTACGATCATAAAAGTGTAGAAGCTAAATGGCAAAAAAAATGGGAAGAAAATAAAACATACAAAACAGATGCGTATGATTTCTCAAAGCCTAAGTATTATGTAATGGATATGTTCCCATATCCAAGTGGACAGGGTCTTCATGTAGGACATCCTGAAAGTTATACTGCTACAGATATCATGGCTAGAATGAAGAGAATGCAAGGTTTTAATGTTATGCATCCAATGGGATTTGATGCGTTTGGATTACCTGCAGAACAATTTGCGTTGAAGACTGGTCATCATCCATCTGAATTTACATATAAGAACATTGATCATTTTAGAGAACAATTGAAGGCATTAGGATTCTCATATGACTGGGATAGAGAAATCAGAACATGTGATGCTGATTATTATAAGTGGACACAATGGATTTTTATTCAACTTTATAACAAGGGATTAGCTTATGTAGCTGAAATGCCAGTAAACTGGTGTCCTGCAGAAAAAGCTGTTTTAGCCAACGAAGAAGTTACAGATGGTAAGAGTGAACATGGTAATCCAGTTATCCGTCGTAACATGCGCCAATGGGTATTGAAGATTACAGCGTATGCGGAAAGTCTATTAGAAGAATTAGATGAAGTAGATTGGCCGGAATCCACAAAAGAAATGCAGCGAAATTGGATTGGTAAATCTACTGGTGCTGAAGTTGTTTTCAAGATTGATAACACAGATAAAGAATTTACGGTTTATACAACTAGATGTGATACTTTATTTGGTGCTACATATTGTGTCATGTCTCCTGAACATCCTTATGTTAATGAAATTACAACATCTGAACAAAAGAGTGCTGTAGAAGAATATCAAAAGGCTTGTGCTACAAAGAGTGATCTAGAACGTACAGATTTAAATAAAGATAAGACAGGTGTATTTACAGGTGCGTATGCAGTGAATCCTGTCAGTGGTAAGAAGATTCCTATTTGGATTTCTGACTATGTATTAGCTAGTTATGGTACAGGAGCTATCATGGCTGTTCCTGCTCATGATACACGTGACTATGAATTCGCAAAGAAGTTTGGATTAGATATTATTCCAGTATTAGAAGGTGGAAATATCGAAGAAGAAGCTTGGACACAAGATGGTGTACATATCAATTCTGAATGGTTGAATGGTCTAGGAAAACAAGAAGCAATTGAAAAGATGATTGCTTGGTTAGAAGAACATCATTGTGGTAACGCAAAAGTTCAATATAAACTTAGAGATTGGTTATTCTCTAGACAACGTTATTGGGGTGAACCAATTCCTATTGTTCATATGGAAGATGGAACAATGAGAACTGTTTCTATGGATGATTTACCATTGGAATTACCTGAAGTTACAAACTACCAACCAAGTGAAGATGGTGAATCACCACTAGCTCACGCTACAGAATGGTTACAAGTTGAAATTGATGGTGTTAAGGGAACAAGAGAAACAAATACAATGCCTCAATGGGCTGGTTCTTGTTGGTATTATTTACGTTATTTGGATCCACATAATGACAAGCAACTTGCTGATCCTGAATTGATTAAACATTGGATGCCAGTAGATCTATATATTGGTGGTGCAGAACACGCTGTATTACACTTATTGTATTCTAGATTCTGGTATAAAGTGTTAAGAGATTGTGGTGTTGTATTTAATGATGAACCATTCCATAAGTTATTCCATCAAGGAATGATCTTAGGTGAAAATGGTGTTAAGATGTCTAAATCATTAGGTAACGTTGTAAATCCGGATGAACTTGTAGAATCACATGGTGCAGATGCATTACGTTTGTATGAAATGTTCATGGGACCTCTAGAAAGTTCTAAACCATGGTCTACGAAGGGCATGGATGGTGCTAGAAAGTGGTTAGAAAGAGTTTATCGTTTAGCTACAAGTGAAATGGTTGTTAGTGAACCAACTCCTGAATTAGATTTCTCTTATAACGCTACAATTAAGAAAGTTACTGAAGATAATGATTCTTTGAATTTCAATACTGGTATTTCTCAAATGATGATTTTTATCAATGATGTTTATAAAGTTGGTAAAATCAATAAAGATATGATGATTGGTTTCTTGAGATTGTTATATCCAATTGCTCCACATATTTGTGAAGAATTGAATGAAATGTTAACTGGTGAAGAAGATATGTCTTATGATGCTTGGCCAACTTATGATCCAAGTAAACTTGTCGTAAACAAAGTTACAATTGCGGTTCAAGTCAATGGTAAAGTAAGAGGTAAGTTTGAAGCAGATAAGGATGCAGATAAAGAAGTTGTTGAAAAACAAGCAATGGAATTAGAATCAGTTAAGAAATATACTTCAGAAGGTGAAGTAAAGAAAGTTATCGTCATTCCAAACAAGATTGTTAATATCGTTGTAAAATAAGTATAAAGGCATTTCAGAAATGAAGTGCTTTTTTCATCTTTAGAATATGCGTGAATTTTGTTATAATCTTTAGTGTTATGGAAGAATTTAAGGTAACAATCGATGCATTTGATGGTCCATTGGATCTTATGTTGCATTTGATACGTGAAAAAGAATTGGATCTCATGAATTTAGATATGAATGTATTAACAGATCAATACATTGCGTATTTAAATCGTATGAGTGATTTACATTTGGAAGTAGCAAGTGAATATTTAGCGGAACTTGCGACTTTAATCGAATATAAATCAAAGAAGATGCTTCCTGGAAAAGAAGTAGAAATCGATGATGAATATGAAGAAGATCCAAAAGATAGACTTGTGAAAAGATTGTTGGAATATCAACAATACAAAGAAGCAAGTCAGGATTTAAATGTTTTATTTGAACAAAGGCAATTACAAATGTCACGTCCAATTTCAAATGAAGTTGAACAATGGTTGAAAGAAGATGACACTACACCATATTCTGGAAATCCATATGATTTAATGCGTGCGATGAAACGTGTCATGATGAGAATGCGTTTATCAACGCCTCAAGAATCCACTTATACAGTCAAAGAAATTTCAATGGAAGATAGAGAACTCGAAGTAAAAGCGATGCTTGATAAACTTCCTAAGACATTTCGTTTTGAAAAATTATTAGAAGATGTACATGATATGCCAATGTTTATTGCGACATTCTTATCCGTATTAGATTTGGCAAGACAACATACATTGTTATTTACAGTAGATGAAAATGATGTGATTTGGTTTACAACAGGAGGAGTAGAAGCATGAGTGATGAATTGAAAAATGAAGAAGTATCTCTTCCTCAAGTTGAAAAAGTAGAATCTTATGAAAAGGAGCCAGAACAATTAAGTATGGATCCTTCGATTCAACAGGAAGAAGAAGCAATACTTGCGCAAAAAGAAAATGATGAGAAATTAAGTGCAATTTTAGAAGGGTTATTATTTCTTGTTGGAGATGAAGGATTAACTTGTAAACAAGCTTCTCAATCGATGGATATTCCAGAAAAGAAAGTAGAAGAATTGTTTGAAGACTTACAAAAATACTATACAGAAGATAGTCGTGGCTTTGAGATTGAAAGATATGGGGAAAAGTATCGGTTCTTATCCAAGGCAGTCGTACATGATGCTGCGAAGAAGCTCTTTTCAATTGAAAAGGTTTCGAAACTATCCAATGCAGCTTTAGAAACTTTAGCAATCATTGCGTATAAACAACCAATTACACGTGTTGAAATTGAAGAAATCCGTGGTGTTGGTGCTGATGTAATGATTCGTAAGTTAGAAGCTAGAGGATTTATCAAAGAAGATGGTAGAAGTGATGCACCAGGTAGACCATTCTTGTATTCTGTTACAGATGAGTTTATGGATGCATTTAAACTATTGAGTTTGGATGAACTTCCTGATCTTCCTGAGTTTAATAAAGAAGAAGGAAATGATGATTTGTTCCAGTAATGATGGTATGATGTTACAGAAGTATTTGAAAGGGGAGGGGCGATGACAATGAAATTCATAAGATGTTTATTGGCAGCTACTTTCTTAATGGGATGTACAACACAATTAGACGAATCTGTCACAATAGAAAAACCTTCAAAACCTGTTTCGAGTGCTACTGCAGAAACAGTAGAAGAAGATACTTCAAAAGTTGATGATGAAGCAAAACAAATTGTTGATGCATTGAAAATGAGTAATTCAATGGATACTTCATTATCTAATGAAACAATCAATGGTTTATTCTTTCAAGGAAAATCATCCTTAACAAGTGATGCTTGTGTATATTTATCGAAAGAAGCAGATAGTGCTGATGCAGTTGCGGTATTTGCGACAAAAAAGAGTGATGAAGTTAAAGAATATATAGAACAGTATTTGGAATCAGCACAATCTAATACAGAAGAATTTTCTGAAGAAGAAGTTAAGAAAATTAAGAATGCCATTGTTGAAAGTAATGATAAGCGTGTAATATTAGTGATTGCTTCAAATGCAGCTTCCGCAAAGAAAGTTATAGAGAAGATATTAAAGTAAATGAAAAAAATATTTCTTTGTATGATATGTACATTTTTGATTTGCGGATGTACAACACCGCAAGCTTCATCTACTTCAAAAGTGGAATTGACACAAGCGGAAATTGAAACAGTTCAATTAAAATCTACACTAGATATGGATGATTTAGTACAAGTAAAAAAAAGAGTTGTTATAGGAATGGTGTTTTCTGGTGACAAAGATGTAGTAAGTGATTCTTGTATGTATCGTTCTGATACAGAAGGAAATTATGATATGGTTGGTGTCTTTTATCCGAATGATATGGAAAAAGCACTTTCTTATATTGATGAATATTTAAGCTCATTAAAGAGTGAATGTAATAAAAAGTATCCTGAAGAAGTATTTAAAATAAGTAATGCGATTGAAAAACATAACGATAAAGAGATCATACTTGTGATAACTAGTAATATAGAAAGTGCTAGAAAACAAGTGGAAAGTATTCTTGAAAATCAATAAAGGAGAAAAGGAGAGTTCTATGATTGAAAGATATTCTAGAGAAGTAATGCGCAACATTTGGACAGAAGAATCAAAGTTTCAGGCATGGTTAGATGTTGAAATCTTGATTGATGAGGCTTGGAGTGAACTTGGTGAAATTCCAAAAGAAGATGTCGAAAAAATCAGACAGAATGCTAAGTTTACAGTAGATCGTATTCATGAAATCGAACAACAAACACGTCATGATGTTGTTGCGTTTACACGTTGTGTATCTGAATCACTTGGTGAAGAAAAGAAATGGGTACATTATGGTGTTACTTCAACGGATGTAGTTGATACTGCTTATGGTCTTCGCTATAAAAAAGCAAATGAAATTCTTCGACAAGATATTTTAGATTTCATGGAAGTCTTAAAAGAAAATGCATTAAAATATAAAGATACAATCATGATGGGTAGAACACATGGTGTACACGCCGAAATTACAACATTTGGCATGAAGTTTGCGTTATGGTATGAAGAAATGAAACGTAACTTAGATCGTTTCGATGCCGCTAGAAAAGATGTAGAAGCTGGTAAGATTTCTGGTGCTGTTGGTACATTCGCAAACATTCCACCATTTGTACAAGATTATGTATGTGATAAATTAGGTATTCAATCTGCGAATATTTCTACACAAATCTTACAAAGAGATCGTCATGCGAATTATTTTGGAGCTTTAGCTTTGATTGGTTCTACAATTGAACAAATGGCTATGGAAATTAGACACTTACAAAGAACAGAAGTTCGTGAAGTAGAAGAACACTTTAATAAAGGACAAAAGGGTTCAAGTGCAATGCCTCATAAGAGAAATCCAATTGGCAGTGAAAATATTTGTGGATGCGCAAGAGTATTGAGAGGTTATATGATGACTTCTTATGAAGATATTCCTCTATGGCATGAACGTGATATTTCTCATTCTTCAGCTGAAAGAATCATCGCACCAGACGCTACAGAATTATTAGATTACATGTTAACTAGATTTGGTGGTATCTTAAAGAATTTAACAGTATTCCCTGAAAAAATGAAGAAAGATATTTGGTTAACTAATGGTGTTATTTTCTCTCAAAGATTTATGTTGAAATTGATTGAAAAGGGTTGGAGTAGAGAAAAGGCATATGATACAGTTCAACCACAGGCAATTAAAGCTTGGGAAAATGATCTAAACTTTAGAGATTTGATTACTTCTGTAGAAGATGTTAAAGCTACTTTAACACCTGAAGAAATTGAAGATTGTTTTGATCCTATGTATCATGTACGAAATGTAGATACAATTTTTAAGAGAGTTGGTATTCTCTAGACAGATGGACTTCTATCTGTCTTTTTTGTACAATCTTTTATATGTTGAAAAAGATTCTGAAAAGTACATTTATATTCTTGATTGTATTTCTAAATGTTTTTGTTTTGATATTTGGGATTTGGTTAAAAAAAGGAAATGGTGAAAATTATTATCGTTATACTTACACAAAAAAGAATGAACGTTTAACTGTTTTGAACTTTACAAATAAGAAAGCATTATATAGTGACGATAAAATCGAAGATATCATTTCTAACTATTTTGATGTAGATGAATCTGTTTTAGAAACAATTATGGAGAAATCGATTATCATTCCAGGACTGCGTTCTACTAAAACATTAAAAGAAAATACATCTAATGAAATGAGTATATGTACTTCTATGACACCACAAGGAATTGTGATGAGTGAATCTTATATATTCATTTCAGCGTATTGTTATACAAAAGAACATAATTCTGTTATTTATGTTTTAGATAAAAATACACATGAATTTATCAAAGGAATCATATTACCTGATAAAAGTCATGTTGGTTCAATTGCCTATGATAATGTGAATCAGAATATATGGGTATGTTGTTATGAAGAAACAAAAAAATTAGCTTTTGTATGTAGTATTTCTATGTCATCCATTGAACAATATTCTTTTGATGATTATCATTTACCAATCAAATATGATATGCAGTATCAAATAGATACACAAAAAAGATCTTCTTTTATGAATTATCATGATGGTTCTTTGTATGTAGGCTACTTTGAAAAAGCAATTGATCAAGAAACAACGATTCAACAATTTCAAATAACGGAAGATGGTGGACTAAAGACTACAAATAATTTGATGAGTGGTGTATATGATGATGAACCAGATGAGTATGCATTACCAACATCATTGTTTTATATTAATGGAAACGCACAAGGAATGGATCTAAATGATGAAACAATTGTAATTACACAATCTTATGGATCAAAAAATGATTCTGAATTAAAAGTGTTTTCTAATACAAAAGATAAAGATGGAAATGTGGATGCGAGAAATCATTCGTTATTGAATTCAATCTCATTACCAGTCATGGCAGAAGATTGTTATATGGATGAAGAAGGGAATCTTTATGTTTGTTTTGAGTCTGCAGCATTTTCTTATCGTTATAGAGAATGTGATCATTTAGATCGAATATTATTTATTCCTAGAGAATTATATTCGTGATAGAATTGATTGGGTTGAGGATATTTTATGGCAAAATTATATTTTTATTATGGTGCTATGGGCTCAAGCAAGAGTGCAAATGCAATGATGGTCGCTTTCAATTATAAAGAAAGAGGGCAAAAGGTTTTATTGTGTAAAACTGGAATTGATACAAGAGATGGCGCTAGGATCATTAAAAGTAGAATGGGATTAGAAAGTCCTTGTGAATTGTTAGATGATATTTGTTTGTGGGAAAAAGAAGAACTGCAAAAATATGATGTTGTAATTGTAGATGAAGCGCAATTTGCGACATGCCAACAAATTGATTTTCTTTCAGATATCGTTGATGAATTGCACGTTCCAGTTATTTGTTATGGATTAAGAGCAGACTTCCAAAATCATTTATTTCCAGGTTCTCAAAGATTATTGGAAATTTGTGATGAAATCAGTGAAGTAAAAACGATGTGTTGGTGTGGTCATAAGGCAATTTGTAATGCGCGTTACAACAAAGATGGTATTGTACGTGAAGGTGCACAAGTTATGTTGGGTGCCAATGATGATTATATTGCCTTATGTAGAAAACATTTCAAAGAAGGAAAATTACATCCTGATCAAAATCCAATAGGTCTAACAAAGTAGAAATATTATTCAATGTCATTAAGTTAAGAAATTAAATTCAATGACGTAATAAAAGTGTTATGTA
>CAVFDO010000085.1:0-9256 GCA_963621095.1 bacterium | reverse complement strand
TAACGCTGCAGCTAGTCAATTAGAAGATATTACATTATCTGATATAGAAGAATATATTTTTGTTATGAAGATCACAAAAGTTGTTTAGCAACTTTTTTTTCTCCTTTTTTGAGGATTTTAAAAAAAATCTGTGAATAAGAATAGTGAAGGAGAGTGAATGTAATGAAAGATAACGAAGTGAAATTCAAACAATTTGAGGAAGAATGCAGAAGATATCTGTATGAAAAGGAGGTGATAAAGGAATTAGAAAAACGATTTGTTCAAGTGAATACAACAAATACTTATTTTACAAATGTTAGAAGAGAAGACCCATTGAAGAAATATCGTTTTCTAGAATCACATATACGACATGTAGATGATGTTTTTAGTGGTTTGGAAAGATGTTATGGATCTACGATAGCTCGTACAATCAAAGATAAAATGATTGGAATGAAATCAGACTCTGAAAAGAATGAAGAATCTTATAAAAACATTATTCTACATGTATTGAATATGTATCAATCAGGAGTGCGCCTATGAAAAAGATATTTCATTTAATCATACAATTCTTGTTATCAATAACAATGATTTTTACAAGTCCGTATATATTTACTGAAATTAATGCGGATGGATTAGATGTAAGGAGTGCAATTAGTCAAATCATAGGCTCGCATGTGAATGCAACCTATCATTATTCTTATGATGCTGGTAAATATTTCGATCGAATTTTATCTAGTGATGATAGTGATGAATTGTATAGCATTGGATTAGATTGTACCTCTGGTACATTAGCTATTGTGTCTAAAGCGATTCGTAATTCTGGTGCAGATCCATATGAATATTTTGGAGATTGTAGAAATTATTTGAACAATGTATATCCATATGAATTATCAACACATTTTACAAATATGACAAAAGTTGCGGATAGTATAAGTGATTCTTCATCTTTATTACCAGGAGATATCATTGTCTATGGACAAATGGGTGAAAAAGGACATATGAATGTTTATTGTGGAAACAATGAAACATTTGATTTTGGCTCTAATGGAAATGGTGCAATTGGTAACTATAAGGGTTTTTCTAAATATGTGACATTTAAAACAGCAGCTACTTCAACAACTGGTTCTTATGGAATATCTGCAGTATATCGTTTGAATATGAGTCAAACGATACAATATTCAATCATAAAAAAATCTAGTGATTCTCAAATATCTGATACTTCAGAATATTCACTAGCGACAGCGACATTTGGTGTATATACAAATAGTTCCTGTAATGAAGAAAGTCGAATTGATACATTAACAACAGATTCTAATGGACACGCAAGTGGTAGTGCTGTTGTGAGTAGAGATGTTCAAACAATTTATGTTAAAGAACTATCGGCACCAATCAACTATATGATTTCAGATACTTCAATTCATACAGTTGTTTTACAAAATGGTAGTGGTTCTACAGAATTTACTGACACACCTTTATATGCTTCTCAAACAATTGAAATCTATAAAATTGATAAAGAAGGAAAAAAAGATGCTGCACCAATGGACGAAACAGAATTTACAATTGACTATTATGATACATTAGATTCTATTGAGAATTTATCTCCTTACGCTTCTTGGACAATCAAAACAATTGGAGAAACAAGTGAATCAGGTACAAATTATGTAGCACGTATGGATGATGCACACTTCGTTTCTGGTAGTTATATTAGAAATCATGACAATCAACCTGTTCTACCAATTGGAACGATTGTTATTAAAGAAACAAAAGCAGCGAGTGATTACACGATCGAAGGTGGTTTCTTGGAAAATGGTGTACAAGTAAGTTCTACTGAAAGCATGATGATTCAAGTTGTGAATGAAAATGGCTCTATTGTTATGAAAGCAGGAAATCAAATATCAAATGGGTCCTATCAAAAAGAAGAAACTGTCATTCGTGGAAGTTATGAAATACAAAAGAAAGATTTGGAATTGATCAATGATGTAACAAATGGAGTTCGCTCACAAGGTGATGCAACGTTCGCAAATGCCGAGTTTGATTTATATTATCTAGGCGATGGTTCTAATCAAAGTGTATCTATGATGATTGACCATGATGGGGATGGGCTAGGTGATGGTAGTGAATATTTACCAAGTGAAACAAGTCCGATTGATCATATTGTATTAGATGCATCTGGTCATTACATGACACCGAATGAAACATATCTTGCGTATGGGAATTATCGTTTGGTAGAAACAAAATCACCAGTTGGATATTCCAATTTAGATACACAAACAAGAACTCCGGTTACGCTTTCCTTTACAATTCAAAACAATCGTGAACATTTATTACTAGAAGCATATGACAAAGTTTATGAAGGTGATATTCAAGTCTTAAAAACACAAAATACGACAAATACATCTGCTTTTACAAAACCTGAACAAGGTGCAGTTTTCGCAATTGTATTAAAGAAATATGTATTGGAAGAAGCAAATGGTAGAGAAGTAACAAGAGATATTGTTATTGATGCATATCATAAGGCCGAAAGTTGGCATGGTTTTGATGAAAGTCAACATGAAGTAAATGGTTATACACCAATGGAATATGATTTGATTACAACAGATATCAATGGTAGTGCGAAATCTAAAAAACTAGCGTACGGTGATTATTATTTAGCGCAAGTTTCTTCTGTTTCAGAATTAAAAACAATTGAAGATATTGAAGAGTTTTCGATTTATGAAGAACATCAAGATACAATTGTATTTCACGCAACAAATGATACAAAAGGATATTTGTTGAAGATATTCAAGAAAGATGCAGATACAAATCAAAGAGTTGCTTATACTTCTTCTGCATTTAAGATTCATATGTTAAAAGACATGGAAGGAAATGATGTTTCCAATAAGACAACAAAAAATACTTCTATTTCTTCTAGACTTGTAAATGGATATGTTGTGCAAACGCTAGGTGAGAACACAAATCAAACAAACTATGATGTGTTTATGTGTGCTTCTTTAACACAAGCAATTTCAAATGATGCTTTAGAAGAAGGGGTATTTTATGGCGCTTCTAATAGTAAAGAAAATAATGTTGATAGTTGTACATGTTTACCAGTTGAATTAATGCCTGGTGAATATCAATTAGAAGAAGTCGTAACAAGTGATGGATTTATGACATCCTCTCCATTGCAGTTTAAAATCCATGAAGATTCTATAACACGTGTCAATGAGAATAAACAAAATATCATAGAAATAGAATTTGAAAATAAACGCTTAACAGGTGATGTTTCTTTCACAAAAGAAATCATTCATTATCAAGATGCTGATGAATCATTGATACAAGATGATTTAACTCAATTTGGTTTTACGTTATATGTGAAAAATGATATTTATTCTCCAGATGATGGAACGATATTAGTAAAGAAAGATGAAGTCGCTGTGAAATTAACAAATAACATCAACCAGCCATATGAACAACTCAAGGAAGTTCATCCTGATGAAGAAGGTGATTTCTCATTTACATCACTTCCATTAGGAGAATATTACTTAAAAGAAACGTCAGTTCCAAAAGGATTTATCAAAAATGATGAAGTTTGGAATGTTGTTATAAAACAATCTAAATATGATCATTACATCAACAAACAAACAAGTTTACCATTTGGAATGGGCGAAGTTGAAGACGGACCAGTTAGTGAGAGTGATATTTCAATCACAATCAATGATGAAGATACAAATCAGTATCAAATACAAAATGAACCAACAAAAACAGAAATTTCAAAGAAAACAATTACAGGCAGTGATGAACTAGAAGGTGCAACTTTACATTTAAGTGGTAATGGAATTGATATGACATGGGTTTCCACAAACAAACCATATCGTATTGAAGGATTGCCACAAGGAGAATATACATTATCCGAAACAAGTTCTCCAAATGGATATTACTATCATGAAGATATTACATTTATTGTTGATGATAAAAATGAAGTGAAAAAAGTAGAAATGAAAGATCAACCAATTCAGTATCAAATCAAGAAAGTGGATGAAGAAGGTAACACGGTGAGTGGTGTAAAGCTGAAATTATTGGATCAAACAGATCAATGTGAAATTACATTAGAGAATGATGGTATTACAACATCAGAACCATTTGTTTTAAATCAAGTATTGATTGCGGAACATGAATATGAATTGATTGAAGAAGAAATCGTAGATGGTGTATTCCAAGCTACATCATTAACATTTGTTGTTCCAAAAGTATGTAAAGAGGAGTGTATAACAATAACCATGGTAGATCAAAGAGTAGGAATCGTTGTCAATAAAGTGGATGAAGAAGGTCAATCAGTTATTGGCGCAAAGATGCAGATTTTAAAAGCTATTCAAACAGAAGAAGGAAATATTGAAGTAAATGAAGATGCACCAATTGTTTATGAATTTACAACGAGTGATAAGTATGAAGATATCTCAGAGTACGTTAAAGGTAGTGATGAGAATACAACATATTGGTATATTTTAAGAGAAGTAGAAGCTCCATTTGGATATGAGATGATGGAAGATATGGCTTTTTCAGTTACTGGTACAAAACAAAACTATCAAACATTACAAGCAGTTGATGTGAAAAAAGATTATGATCTACAAATCATAAAGAAAGATGAATCGGATCAAAAATTGTTAAAAGATGCTGAATTTACACTTTATCATCAAGATGGAACAATTGTAAAAGATATTTATGGAAATGAATGTATTTTTAAAACAGATGAGAAAGGTGTTGTTTTATTTCAAGTTACATACAATGAAGGTGATTATGTAAAAGAAACAAAAGCACCAGAAGGATATCATTTAAATGATCAACAATTTAATATTTTATTTAATGATGATTATGATTTTATAGAGCCAATAGTCATAGAAGTAAAAGATAAAAAGATTGAAACGGTTATTACGAAAGATACTTTCCATTTATGGGAGTATGGTGCAGTAATGGCAATCTCATTGATTGGTTGTATTTATTTGATGAAACAAAGAATGACGCATTAAAAGAAAAGGAAGATTTTGAATCTTCCTTTTAAAAAGCTTTTGTGAGGAAATAAATGATAACGATAATAACGATGATTCCTACAAGCCATAGAATAGAATTATTTTTCTTTTCTTCTTGCGTTACTACCATATCATTTTCATATAATTGTAATGTTGTTGAGATTCTTTTTAGCCAAGTCTTAGCCATCGTTTCAGAAATATTTACGTTTTCTCCGTGAGTAGCGTTATTACAATTGATGCGAATATCATGAAATAGACTAGATTGCGAATGTGTAATATAAGAACAACTATTTAAAAATGAAATACGATTGTAAAGTGTATCAGATTGAATCTTTTGAATAGAAATATATTTTTCATATTTTTTTTCTGAATCATAATAAAGAATTAAAGATTTTGTGAATTGATCAACACAAATACGCATATTTGTCGCAAATGAAGTTTCATCAAAAGAGAAATGAAGATTTTTATTTGCTTTCTCATAATGTTCTAAGGCTTTATGGTAATGTTCAACGGTTTCCTTTGAAACTGTATTAGGCTTTTGTGCACGTATATCATATTCGTATTGTATACCTCTAGCCTTGCCATAAATAGATTCAGTAATGAATTTTGTTTTCTTATCTGTATAACAGAAGTGAGAAAAAGAATAATTTTGAAGTTGTGATTGTGTAATGAAGTTTTTACTATCAGGATCTATCGCACCAATAAATGTAATCGTATCATTTGGATGTACACCCATCTTTTCATAATATATTTTTGTATATCCTACAAATACAGAATGTTTTTTATCATCCTGAAAAACAGCATATGAAATATGTGCTTGTGGATCACCTGATTTAGTATGACCACGAAATTGAATGTCCATTATTTTTTTCCTTTCATTTATGTATCAAGTATATCACGTTGTTTCGCTATATTTTTGCGTTTTTCATAAAGAAATCATTAAAATTCTCACATTTTTATCACATAAAATATTTATAGATTCATCAAAAAATTTTCTATTTCTTTTGTGTAAACGCTTTCTTAAAATATTTATATCAAGTGAGGAACAGAAAACACTCACACAGTAATAGGAGGGAATAATTTTCCATGAACAAGTTTTCAAAAGTTTTACTTGCTAGCACAATGTCACTCGGACTAGTTGCATGTTCTAGCAGCACATCCACTTCTACAGCAAGTGGATCATCCACATCTTCAGGTGGAGCTTATGCTGACAAAAAAGTCGGTGTAGCAATTTATCAGTTTAATGATAACTTTATGACATTATTCAGAAATGAACTTGAAGATTATCTCGTAAGCAAAGGCTTCTCAAAAGACAACATCACAATTACAGATGGTGCTAATGACCAAGCTACACAAACAGCACAGATTGATAACTTCATTACACAAGGTGTTGATGTAATGATCGTTAACCCAGTTAACTCATCTTCTGCTCCAACAATCACTGATAAGGTTACAGCTGCTGATATTCCATTAGTTTATATCAACCGTGAACCTGATGAACAAGAAGAACAAAGATGGGAAGATGAAGATCTTAAGGTTACTTATGTAGGTGCTGATGCTAGACAATCAGGTACATACCAAGGTGAATTGATTCTTGAAACTGATACAAAGGGTGATATCAATGGCGACGGTGTAGTTTCTTACATCATGATCGAAGGTGACCCAGAAAACGTTGATGCTCAATACAGAACAGAATATTCTGTTAAGGCATTAGAAGATGCTGGTATGAAGGTTAAGTTACTTGATGATGAAGTAGCTAACTGGGACCAAGCACAAGCTCAAGAAAAGGTTCAAAACGCAATTTCTAAGTATCCAGATGCTGAAGTAGTATTCTGTAACAACGACGCTATGGCATTAGGTGCTCTTGAAGCATTAACAGCTGCTGGTAAGACAGTTGGTAAAGATATCTATCTAGTTGGTGTAGATGCTTTAGCTGATGCATTAGATAAAGTAGAAGCTGGCGAAATGACAGGTACAGTATTAAATGACCATATTTCTCAATCTCATGGTGCTGCTGATGCTGCTATTGATTACATTGATGGTAAGACAGTTGAACATAAGTATGTTAAGGACTATGTAAAGGTTACTACTGACAATATCGCTGACATTAAGAAAGATCTTGGATTAGACTAATTTCTTAAAGTAAACAACTGAGTACGGGTGCGTATCGTACCCGTACTCTTCAATTATTAAATGTATTTAGATTTAAATCACAAATGTGATGAAGTATTACGGAGGATAAAATGGCGGAATACAAACTTGAACTCAAGGGTGTATCCAAGTCGTTCCCTGGCGTTAAGGCACTTGATAACGTGCAGCTGTCTCTACGACCTGGATCAGTACTCGCATTGATGGGTGAAAATGGTGCAGGTAAATCAACATTGATGAAATGTTTATTTGGAATCTATCATATGGATTCTGGTGAAATTTATATTGATGGTGAGAAAGTAGAAATTAAAGATCCTGATGATGCAATGGATAAAGGTATTGCGATGGTACATCAGGAATTACAGCCTGTCCCTGCAAGGTCTATAGCCGAGAATATGTATCTTGGAAGATTCCCGGTACACAAATATGGACCACTTCAAGTCATTGATCATAAGACAATGAATGAAGAAACAGAAAAATGGTTAAAACAATTAGGATTAGATTTTGATCCAACATCCTTGCTTGGAACATTATCGATTGGACAGATGCAATGCGTTGAAATTGCTAAAGCGGTATCGCATAACGCAAAAGTAATTATTTTTGATGAACCGACATCTTCTCTTTCTGATAAAGAAGTTGAATTCTTATTTAAGATTATGAATCAATTAAGAGACCAAGGTGTTGCGATGATCTATATCTCTCATAAAATGGATGAAATCAAGCGTATTGCAGATGATGTTCAGATTATGCGTGATGGACAATACATTGGTACATGGCCAGCAAAAGAACTATCTATCGATGAAATCATCGCAAAGATGGTTGGCCGTGAAATGACACAGATTTATCCAGAACATTCTCATGAAATCAAAGATGTAATTCTTGAATGTGATGATATTTGTTCTATTCATGAAAAGAGTTTCCAACATGTATCTTTCAATGTTAGAAAAGGTGAAATTGTTGGATTTGGTGGACTTGTAGGTGCACAACGTACTGAACTGATGGAAGGTTTGTTCGGTATACGTAACTTATCCGCAGGAACTGTTAAAGTAAATGGAAAAGAAGTAAATATCAAAAAACCAAAAGATGCAATGAATGCAGGATTTGGAATGATTACAGAAGATAGACGTGGTAGGGGAATTGTTGGATGTCTTTCCATCAAAGATAACGTTGGTATTTCAACTTATAACAAATATCTAAAAGCTGGATTTGTATTAGATCATGCCGCAATTAATAAAGTTGTAGATGATTCGATTCAGCAATTGAGTATTAAGACTCCTAGCATGCAAACATTAATTAGCACTTTATCTGGTGGCAACCAGCAGAAAGTTATTGTTGCTAGATGGTTGGCAAATGATCCTGATATTCTCATTATGGATGAACCAACAAGAGGTATCGATATTGGAGCGAAACATGAAATCTATGAAATCATGGAAGACCTTGCACAACAAGGAAAAGCAATTATCATGATTTCCTCTGAAATGCCAGAATTAATTGGTATGTCAGATAGAATTTATGTCATGAGTGAAGGTAAATTGACAGGTGAGATTACTGACCGCGCTGAAATGACACAAGAAAAGATAATGAGTTATGCTGCTCAATATTAAAAGGAGTATAGAAAATGAAAAAGGATTTTAATTTAAAGGACTTTTTGATTAATAATGGCGTTATTGTCGTTATGATCATTCTTGTCCTATACACAGGTTTTACAAGTAGTAATTTCTTTACTGTAAAAAACTTCCTTAATATCGCTTCTAATATGTCTTATAGACTTGTTATTGCGTTAGGTATTGCAGGTTGTGTTATTACAGGTGGATGTGATCTATCTGGTGGTCGTATGATAGGTTTCGCTGCATGTATTTCAGGAACATTACTACAAAATATTGATTATTCTCAAAAATTCTTCCCAGGTATGGAACCATTAAATCCATTCCTAGTAATCTTGATTGTTATGGTAATTTGTGGAATCTTTGGAGCAATTACGGGTTCGTTCGTTGCTTATTTACATGTTCCACCATTCATCGCAACATTAGGTATGATGGATATTATCTATGGTTTAGGTTTGATTTATACAGGTGCTACACCTTTAGGTGGATTTACTAGAGCTTATACAATGTTCTCGACGGGTA
>CAVFDO010000084.1:0-9314 GCA_963621095.1 bacterium | reverse complement strand
ACCTGTGACCCCTTGATCCCAAATCAAGTGCACTACCAAGCTGTGCTACATCCCGTTTTACATGGTGCGCCGAACAAGAGTCGAACTCGCAACCTTTTGATTCGTAGTCAAATGCTCTATCCAGTTGAGCTATCGGCGCATTGCACTAAACAGTGCTCAACTAATATAACAAACTTTGAATCAGAATGCAACAGTTTTTTTAACTTTTTTTATTTTCTGTTCTTGTTTGGTTAACGCTTGTTTATTATATCAAATTTCAACTCTTTTTCCAGTACATTTTAAAAAAAGCATATAGAATTGTTCCATATGCCTTTTGTTATGCCCAAATCAGCCACGTTACCAAATATCCAGAAATAACTGCTGTCATTGTAAATGGGATTCCAATTCTCATGAAATCTTTTGTAGAAACTTCATACCCTGCTTTTTGAAGAATACCAATTCCTGCTATATTTGCAGAAGCACCAACTGGTGTAAGGTTTCCACCTAAAGTTGCTCCAATTAACAATCCAAAATATAGAAGATATGGTTCTACTCCCATTGTTAACGCAATTCCTTTAACAACAGGTAACATTGTAGCTACATAAGGAATATTATCCACAAATGCGCTGACAACTACAGAAACAAATACAATCATCGTATACATTACAAATAATGAATTGCCGCCAATCTTAACAAACATTTCCGCAATTGCATCAATGACACCTGCTTCTGTAATACCTGCAATTACAATAAATAATCCAGCTAATAATAACAGCGTTTGAAAATCAATAGATTTCCATGCCCTTTTCCAAACATCACTACTCTTCTCTTTGAACATTTCATAGATACATCCAACGATTCCAAAACTCATACAAATAATTCCATTTGTTAATGCAGGTTTGTTTTCAAATTGGCTTGCAAAGATCAATGCAATAATCACACCAAATAATAAAACTGTAGGAACATAGTCCTGTACTTTGGCAGTAACATCTTCATGAACCGGTGCACTATCTTTTCTAAATAAGTACAATAAGATTGGAACTGTTAATAATGCTCCAACTTCTACAGATAAACAAATGGATGGTTTTCCCAAAAATACAAAGAAATCATTAAAACTCATATTCGCTGCAGCACCTAACAAAATACTTGTTGTATCCCCTACTAAAGTAGCTGCTCCTTGTAAATTCGAAGAAACCGCAATTGAAATAATAACTGGAACAGGATTTGTATTTAATTTCTTACAAACTTCTAATCCAATTGGTGCGACCATCAATACAGTCGCAACATTATCAACAAATGCACTGACTACACCAGAAAACAATGACAAGGCAACAACAGCCCACTTTACATTTGGAACAATCTGTAATAGCTTTTCAGCCATCAACATTGGCATATTACTTTCAATGAAAAGCTCCACCACAATCATTGTACCCGTCAACATAAGGATAATATTCCAATCAACCGCCCCAAACACTTTATCAATTGGTAATATTCCAATTACAACAAACACCCCTGCCGCAATGAGTGCTGTAATATATCTATAATCCGGTAACAACAATAAACATACATACATTATCGCAAACAATATTAACGCAACAGCCATAAACATCCTCCTCAATTCGATTTATTCTATCATAGTTATGTATACAATTAATAAAACGATTTGAAGAATTTGTAAAATTATTAAGTTTAGTGGCTTTTATTCAAAAACAAATTTAAATATAGGATAATAGAAGTGAAAAAGCGAGGGCATTTTATGAATAAGAAAAAGAAAATCATTCTCATCTCATTTATATGTATTATATGCATATCTATTGGTGTTTATTTTTTATTAAAATCAAATTCAACTGCTAGTGACGATTCTACAATCTATGTTCAAAAAGTATCTAGTTTAACTGGTTCTTCATATACACAAAATCGTTATTCTGGTGTTGTTGAATCTCAAGATACTTTAGATATCAATTTAGATTCTTCTAGAACTTTATCTGATGTATATGTTGAAGCAGGACAAGAAGTACATAAAGGAGATAAATTATTTTCTTACGATACGACAGAAGCTTCTAACTCTATTCAAAAGAAACAATTAGATATTGAATCCGAAAACAACGAAATTGCCGCTAAAAATAATGAGATTGCTGATTATAATACCCAAATCAATAATGGTGGCGATAAAGTAGAAATTCAAGCTCAAATCAATGAAGCAAACTACGCTATCAGACAATCCCAAAATAACATCAAGGCAACACAAACAGAAATCGACCAACTCAAGAAACAAATCGAAAATTCTACTATCACTGCTACAATTGATGGAATTGTCAAAGAAGTCAATCGTGAAGGTGGAACTGATAGCAACGGAAACACAAAACCTTTGATTTCTATCACACAAACAGGTGAATATAGAGTAAAAGGTACACTCACTGAAATGGGAACAATTTCTGAAGGAAGTTCCGTCATTGTTAGAAGTCGCATCAACGAAAATAATATTTGGCAAGGTACAGTCACAAAAGTAGAAACAGAACCTCAAACAGACACAAACACTTACTATTCAAGTAGTTCAAGTGATACTGCTTCTAAATATCCTTTCTATGTCACATTAAACAGTAGTGATGGTCTCATGTTAGGACAACATGTTTATATTGAATTAGACGATGGACAAAGTGCTGTAAAAGATGGTATTTGGTTAGATAGTAGCTTTATCTCATATGATGACAATGGTAATGCATTCGTTTGGGTATCCGAAAATAACAAGCTCAAGAAAAAAAGTGTTGAACTAGGTGATACAGACGAAAGTACTTATACTGTTGAAATCAAGTCTGGTCTTAGTAAAGATGATTATGTTGCTTGGGCAGATGATACATATCAAGAAGGTATGAAAACAACAAGCGAAATTGAATAAAGGTGAATACTATGCTTCTTGAATTAAAAAATATATTTAAAGATTACAATGAAGATCAAATGGTTGTTCCTGTTTTAAAGGATGTTTCTTTATCTGTTGATGAAGGTGATTATGTCGCAATCATGGGGCCAAGTGGTTCTGGTAAAACAACTTTAATGAATATCATTGGTTGTTTAGATAGAATGAGTGAAGGTTCTTATTTCTTTGATGGTGAAGATGTATCACAAATGAATGAAAATGAACTTAGTGATCTAAGACTTAATAAAATTGGATTTGTATTCCAAAGTTTCAACTTATTACCCTCTGAATCTGCACAAGAAAATGTCGCCCTTCCTCTCATCTATGCAGGTGTTAAAAAAGAAGAAAGAAACCAGCGCGCTTTTGAATCTTTAGAAAAAGTAGGCTTAAAAGAACGTGTACAATTCAAGCCAAAACAATTATCTGGCGGTCAAAAACAAAGAGTTGCGATTGCTAGAGCACTTATTAATCATCCCAAGATGTTATTAGCAGATGAACCAACAGGTGCATTAGATCAAGCAAGTGGAAAACAAGTCATGGAACTATTTCAATCATTAAATGATGAAGGTGTAACAATTATCATGATTACCCATGACGCAAATGTCGCTAACCACGCAAAAAAAGTTCTACATATCGTAGATGGAGAAATCATAGAAAATAAACAAGGAGGTACCAATGAGTCCAAAAACTAAAAAAATCTTTTTGATTACCTCTATTAGCGCTGTCGCAATTGGAAGTGTCATCGGAATTAAGATTTATTCAGACAATTCCACAACAATTGAAGTTAACTCTGTCGCTTCATTAAATACAGGTTATTGGGGTGATTCCAATACAACAACTGGTATCGTATCTAACTCAGATACACAATCTATTTATTATGATGCAAGTAAATCAATCACAAAAGTTTATGTTCAACAAGGACAAAATGTAAATGCCGGTGATGCTTTGATTGCTTACGATCTTACAACATTACAAGCTGCAGTTGATTCTAGCCAATTAGATGTTGAAAAAGCACAAAACGCAATCACATTAGCGGAACATCAACTGAAAAAGTTATTGAATACAACACCAGTTCCAGAACCTACCCCTACACCAGATCCAACTCCAACCCCTACACCTATTCCTCTTCCTGTGCCTTCTATTCCTGATAAAGATGGAAATGGTTATTATCCATATATCGTCAGTTTAGAACAAGCAGAAAATTATTACACTGAATATAAGATATATTACAGTGATGAAGAATCTCCTGAGCAAAATCCAAGCGAAGAAAATTCAGCTTGGTACGAAGAACCTACTGAAAACACAAAATCTTATTGGGTTGAATATACATTTTCGAATGAAACAAAAAATGAATATCAAACGAGTGATGTACAATCATACGATTCTTCAAAAGAGCCAATACTTATTGGTTCTAAAAATAAGCCATATATTTTCAATCTTACAGATGAATCAACTACAGAAAATGTAGATGCAGGTGTTATCTATGGAAAGCTATTTAAAGATAACATTGAATCTAATTCTTATTTTGAATTCAATCTATATTCTATGAATGATGAATATGAATATGAAAAAGATTCTTCTTGGAGTGTAAAATGTAGTAAATTCGCACAACTTGTAGAAAATGATGGAGATACATATTCTCTTGTTACACATACAAAAGAGGAACAAAAATACGAAGAAATCCAAGAAGAAGTTGTAGAGGAAGATGACACATCTATAGATGAAAGTGGTTATTCTGAAGCAGAACTCGCAAAAGCAATTCGTGATAAGAAACAAGAATTAAAAACATTAGATCTTAATTTAAGAAAAGCACAATTATCTTTACAAGAAAATAAAGATTTATTAACAGATGGTGTTGTTCGTGCGAAACGAAATGGTGTTGTTCGAACAGTTGGTGATTTAAATAATCCTCCAAGTGATGGTAGTGCCTTCCTTGAAGTATCAAGTGGTAATGGTGCTTATATAGAAGGAACAATCAGTGAGTTATTATTAGATACAATCAAATCTGGTGATGAAATATCTGCATATAGTTGGAATAATGGAACAACATGTACTGCTACAATTTCTAGTATTGATACAATTCCAACAAATAGTAATTATTACAATGGTAGTGGTAATCCAAATGTCAGTTATTATTCATTTGAAGCATATGTTGAAGATAGTTCTTCTTTAACAAATGGAGATTATTTAGAAATTACATTTAATAATACAAACACAGATTCAAATTCTATTTGGTTATCTAAAGCTTATGTAAAACAAGATGGCAAGAAATATTATGTCATGAAAGATGACAATGGTAAGCTTGTTAAACAATACGTCACTGTTAAAACAATCGTTTGGGGCGATACTGTTGAAATCACAGATGGTCTAAACGAAACAGATTACATTGCATTTGCGTATAGTAAAAGCGCAAAAGAAGGAACAAAGACAAAAAACATGGAGGAAACATATGATTGAGAATATTCGTTTATCCTTCCGAGGTATCTTCGGACATAAAATGCGTTCCTTTTTAACAATGTTAGGAATCATTATTGGTATTGCTTCTATCATCGCAATTGTTTCTACAATCCAAGGTACAAACGATCAGATTGAAAAGAATTTGATTGGTTCAGGTGATAACAGCGTCAAAGTCATGTTATATCAAGATGAATGGGAATATTCTTTTGATTCAGGAATACCAAATGGATTAACAACAGTATCATCAGATACATTAGAATCATTAAAAAATATTGAACATGTTGAAAATGTAACACTCTATCGTTCACGTCAAAACTATCAAATGATCTATCGAAATAACACAACTTTAGATGGTGGATACATCGTAGGTGTTGAACAAAACTATTTCTCTTGTGCAGGACTCACAATCAAAGAAGGAAGAGGCATTACAGATGCAGATAATCAAAACTACACACAAGTAGCTGTATTAGATGAAACAAGTGCACAGCTCTTGTTTCCAGATGAAGATCCAATTGGTAAAACAATCGAAATCTCTTCTACCCCTTTTACAATCGTAGGAATCTGTACAGATAAAGAACAATTCAGTGCAACGATGGATACCATTGATGACTACTACACATATAACCAAAACAGTGGTTCTAAGATTTATGTTCCAACAGAAACATGGCCAATCTTTTATCAATATGATGAGCCTCAAAGTGTATTACTAAAAGTAGATGAAACATCACATATGACATCTGTAGGAACAGAAGCAGCAAATATTCTAAATACAACGATTTCTAATTCATCCATTCAATACAAAGCTCAAGATTTATTAAAACAAGCAAAAGATATCCAATCTTTATCTCAATCTACAAATGCAATGTTGATTTGGATTGCAGCGATATCCTTACTTGTTGGTGGAATTGGTGTTATGAATATCATGTTGGTTACTGTTACAGAAAGAACTGGAGAAATCGGTCTTAAAAAAGCAATTGGTGCGAAAAAGAAAACAATCATGTTGCAGTTTTTAACAGAAGCAGTTGTATTAACTTCAATTGGTGGAATTGTTGGTGTCATTAGCGGGATTGGACTAGCAAAACTCATATCAATCGTTAATGGAACTCCTGTTTCCATAAGTATTCCAGCTTCTATCTTATCCGTATTATTTTCAATGGTTATTGGTATCGTATTTGGAATGCTACCAAGTTATAAAGCAGCTAACTTAGATCCAATTGTAGCCTTATATCATGAATGACAGGATAACATCCTGTCATTTTTTGTGTTAGGATATTTGCATGAAAATAAAATTAACAAACGAAATAGAAAGCTTCTTAGATCGCTGTAGATATAACATATACAACGATAATAAAAATGAATTTGTAGGTCTTCATGTTACAAAAGCCGAAGAAAAATCCGTTCAAAAAGAACTATGTGAAGCAGGATTTGCGGAATTTCAATGTGATGAAGAACAATGGCCTTCCCTTTTCTTATCTAAAAAGGAATGGGAACAAAGCCCATACCATAAAAATATCTCTTTAGATTTAATTAAAGATACACATTTTTCTTATGAAAAGAATAAAATTGCTGGTAGAGAATTATTCAATGTAGATGCAATTCAAAAAGATCCAAATAGAGAATTAAATGATTGGATGAAATTACGTGCAATGGATAGTAATTTTGAAGCAATTTATCTTTTTCAAGATGATCAAGATTGGATGATTGATGCGCCAAGTGAAGCTAGCACAAATAACATCCCTGCTTCTAAAGCGCATGGTAAAGTCTTAACTTTCGGACTTGGAATTGGATATTTCATTTACATGGCGATGTTAAATCCAAATGTCAAAGAAATAACAGTAGTAGAAAATTCTGAAGAAGTCATTGCGATGTTCCAAAGATTTCTATATCCACAATTCCCACAAGACATACCATTACACATCATCCAAGGTGATGCGTATGACTACTTCAATGAAGAGTTCATGAAAGACTTTGATTATTCTTATACCGATATTTGGTTAAGTTCTCAAGATGGTCTTCAAATCATACAGAAGCTATTACATCAATATCTTCCTTCATTTCAAAACAGTGATTTTTGGATCGAAGATAGTTGTTTTGAAATCATATGGACTTTAATCTTTATGTATTTTGATGCATTAGCACATCATCAAGATGTACAAGTTAATCCTCAATATTCACAAGAAATGCATAAGATCATCTCTTATTTTTCTAGCATTGAAAAAGTAATTGATTCTGTAGATACATTAAAATTCTACATGTATGACAATGAAACAATTCGAAAAATACTATCACTATAAAAGCGAATCAATCGATTCGCTTTTATACTAATAATGGTAAGAATAACTTCGCTAATTCCAAAAAAATAAAGAATCCTAATACATCAGTAGCTGTTGTAATAAAGATTGAAGAAGCAACTGCTGGATCTGCACCTAACCTTTTTAAGGCAACTGGAACCAAAAATCCAAAGATTCCCGCAACGACCATATTACCAATCATCGCAATCAAAATGATGATACCTAAATACATATTCTGATATAAAAAACCAACAACGATTCCTGTAATAACTCCATTGATACCACCATTGATAATACCTAATACGATTTCTTTCAAGAAAGATTTATAGTATTTCTTCAAAGAAACATTATCTTGCGCTAATTGTCGAACTAGAATGGATTGAGTTTGAGAACCAGCATTACCACCCATTCCAGTAACGATTGTCATAGTAGCAGACAACGCTACAACTTGTGCGATTGTTCCTTCAAACGCTTTAACAGTCAAACTCGCAATAAAGGCAGTCATCAAATTGATTAATAGCCAAGGTAATCTCAAACGAATGGATTCCCTTAAAGTAGTATTTAGATTTTCTTCTGAAGATACACCACCTAACTCCAAAATATCTTCATTATATTCTTCAACGATAACATCAATAATATCATCTACTGTAATAATACCTAAAATAGAACCTCTATTATTTACAACCGGTATCGCATTTAAATCATATTTACTAACCAATTTAGCTGCATATTCTTGATCATCTTCAGGATGAACATAAATCGGATTGGCATTCATCATATCTTTTAATAACGTATCCTTTTTTGCAGTCAAAAATAGACGAAGATTCGCAACACCAACTAATTCTTGAGAATGATTTACAATATAGACAGTTTCTAATACTTCTGATTTATTCGCAATTTGACGAATACGTTCCATACCTTGTGTAACTGTTAAATTCTCATCCAATGCAATATAAGCAGTGGTCATGATACCACCAGCAGAATCTTCAGGATACTTCAACAATGTTCGAATAATTTTTCGGTCATCTTCCATCATTTGATTAATTAAAGCTTTTCTTTGGACAACTTTCATATCACCAATTACATCGGCAATATCATCTTTCTGCATATAACCAAAGATTTCAATCAATTCATCATTTGGAACAGTACCCGCAATTCTAACACGTTGTTCATCACTAGATTGTTCTACTATTTGCGCAAGATCTTCATCGGTTAATAATTGGCAAAGTTTCCATAACTCCCTATCATCTAAATCTTCTAATAATACCGCAATATCAACCGCGTTTACTTCTTCAATATAATCATGTAATTCAGCCGCTTCACTATCTTCAATGATACGTTGTAATTCAGCTAATGTAATCTTATCTATCATGTTTTAAACCTCTATACATACTATTTTACTTTGTTCTTAACAGAATTTCAGAAAAAGTTCTAACAACTTTTTGTAAAAAAATGAAATTTCTTCTTGCAATTGGATTAATTTTTTTATAGAATAATAAAGCACTCAACGTGTGGTGCCTTAGCCAAGTGGTAAGGCAGCAGACTGCAACTCTGCGAGCGCCGGTTCGACCCCGGCAGGCACCTCCACACCTAGAAGATATGGGGATGTGGCGGAATCGGCAGACGCATCGGACTTAAAATCCGGTGGTGGCAACACCGTGTGGGTTCAAGTC
>CAVFDO010000083.1:0-9341 GCA_963621095.1 bacterium | reverse complement strand
TTTTCTTTTAAACATGCAGATTCCTCCATAAAAATGGCATTTTTTCAATATTAATCAAAGCTAAAATGTGCATTATTTCAATATCTACTTAGTTAAAAATATGCATTTTTTCAAAATTTCATATAAAAAGGTGAGATTCTGTACGATTTTCACCTTTTCACATATTTTTGAATAACGTTTAATATTTCCTCTTCTTGTAGTGATTTTGTTAGATGAGCATTCATACCAGCATCTATATTTTGTTGAATTCTTGATTCATTTCTTTTTCTATATTAGAAATTTTGTTTTTCCAATAAGAAGCATGGTCTTCAAACGTATCATCACGATAATCACTTGAATCATCAGAAGTTCCAGATCCTATTTTTACAGTTCCATCACTATATAAAAATACTGCATAAAATGCCCATCCATCATCTCCTGGATTTTTTGAATGAACAGAATAATCTGATATCCCCATTTTTTCTAAATATCGTTGAATTCTTTCATGTCCAACAGTACTACCTGAATTATCATAACTTTGCCCATTGATCGTAACAGATCCACTGACAAAAGAATTCATTTTATCTTTTCCTACAACTATGACAACACATCTAGGTTTTCCATCTGAAGTTGTAGAATCTTGAAATGCAATATCTCCAGAATTCATTCCATTGCTTAAAGCCGAAACGATATTCTTCGCATTTGATTTATCGACAGCTCTTCTACTTTCTTCCAAACGATTCGAAAAGATTGGAATCGCAATTCCAACTAGTACCGCTATCACTGCCACAACGATTAACAATTCCGCCAATGTGAAACCCTTTTTATTTTGAATTCGATTATTCATACATTTGTTTTCCTAACCGTATTATAATCCTAAAAAATATAGTAAGCCATGAAAAGCTTACTATATTCTCCATTTTTACTGTTTATATTTCAGTAACCCATTATTTTTTCGAGTTGAATGTTCTTTATTCCAAACACTACGTAAGAATAAACCTGTAAAAAGATACTCTTTCACTTCATCCATCAAAATCAAATCTGGCATTGATTCTGCATCTACAAATGCTTCCATATCTTTCTTTACTTCATTCACATCTTGAATTAAATCACTATCAATAAAGATTGCTTCTACACCAATTGTTGCCTGCATGGTCGTAAGTAACTTTGCGATTTTCATACTTTCAGACTCATCTTCTTTTTCAATAAATCTCTGAATGTGTTTTAGTTCACCCGCAAAATAACCTTTTCCTCGAACAAGATGTCCATTAATCATTACACCAGCTTCTGTCGTTTTTTCATTCTTTCTAAGGTAAATCAAAGAACGATAATGATCTTTCAACCAATACAATCCTGTTACACACATATTCGCATCATTATAAACAAGCGTTCTCTTTTTAAATTTCTCTGTAATGATTGTTTTAAAATCTACACCATTTAATACACCATGATTAACTTTACCTTCAAGGGCTACATTAATCATTGTTGTATTTGGATATTGTTGTAATGTTTCTTCAATTGTTTTTAGAATATTATCTTCATCTATTTTTTCAACAGAACAAATATTTTCAGCCTTTACAACACCATGTTCATAATAACGATATGAAATTTTTTGATCTAAACAAATAAAAGTCAAAATATCTTCACTTGTTTTAAAATATTGAGACATACGTACACTATTCGGTGTTTTTTGTTCTTTTGATACTTCTAATTCTTTTTGTAATAACTCAATTAATTTAGGTGCATCATATCCGCCAAAAATCGTAGGAGGAATATTGATAATGACTGCATCTTTCAAAGCTTCTTGGATTTCATTTCTCATAAATGAGATTTGTGGTGCTAATAATACCGCATCATATCCAAAACCATTCTCTTTGATTGTTTCAACAGATATTGCGGAAAAATGATAATTGAGATGCATCGATTCTGCAGCTTCATTTAACGTAGAAGCAAAATAAGAAGTCGTTAATCCACCTGTACAAGATAATAGAATCTCTACATGATTTTCTGCATTCATCGCAACCAATGCTTTTTCCAATTCTTCAAACATCAAATGGGCATGTTCTACAGTATTCATTTGAAAATGTAAAAAGAATAAAGTCGCATCATCTTCTAAACGATCAATTCTTAATTCCATGATTTCTTCTGGATAGAAATTCACTCTACCTAAATACTTTTCTGTTAATAATTCAATATTACCAGAATCATTTTGTGATAATTTATAATCATCACTTTCATGCATGAGAATCCATTTAATATATTGTTCAACTAATTGTTTTCTATCTACCATAATTTCGTATCCTTTTTTCATTATTATACACCAAATTATTTCTGTATCAGTGCTATACTTAATACTTGAAAGAAGTGATTAAGATGACAAAAAACAAATTATTTACACTCGCTATTATTAGTTCCTTATTTGTAGGATTTACAGGCTGTCAAAAGAAAGCAGAAACAGAAGAAACGGCATCTACTACAGAAAAGAAAAAATCAGTATCTGTTAAAACAGCTACTGTTGATAATGTAGAAATGGATTATGTTACGTTTGGAAACGGTGAAAAGAACTTTGTGATTATTCCTGGATTATCCATCCATAGTGTGATGGAATCAGCTGATGTGATTGCGGAATCTTATAAAGATTTTACTGATGAATATACAGTTTATGTTTTTGATCGACCAAAGAATATGAAAGAAGGTTATACGATTCAAGATATCGCAAATGATACCGCAACAGTATTAAAATCTCTGAATCTAAACAATCTTGATATCTTTGGTGCATCTCAAGGTGGCATGATTGCCTTAGAATTATCAATTAATTATCCAGAACTCATTCATAGTATGATTCTTGGTTCCACTTTATCTAAACCAAATGATACATTCACACAAGTCGTTAATGAATGGATTAATTTAGCTGAAAATAAAGATGAAGATGCATTGTTAGAAAGCTTTGCACAGAAAGTATATTCTCAAGCAACATTAGATGCATATCATGATGTATTAATTTCATCAAATAAAGGTATTACAAATGATGAATATGAACAATTCATCATCCAAGCAGAATCTTGCTTAACATTTAATTGTTATGATCAATTATCTTCTATTCAATGCCCTACACTTGTATTAGGTAGTGAAGGTGATCAAGTTGTAACTTCTCTTGGTTCTCAAGAAATTGCGGATAAACTGAACTGTGAAATCTATCTCTATGATACAAACTATGGTCATGGCGTATATGATGAAGCAACTGATTACAAACAACGTTGCTTAGATTTTTTCAACAATTTAAGTTGATATTTTGGTGCAAAATATTGCACCTTTTTTATAGAGAATCATGGATATATTGTCCATGTTTTTTTGTGTTTTTACCATATTCAATAGCGAATTTAGGGCAATGATGTAAGCAAGACAAACACATTACACATTTCTCTTTTACCCATGTTGGTTTTCCTTCACTTAGTTTTATCGCAGAAACAGGACAATTTCTTTCACACATACCACAGCCAACACAAGAATCTTCAACTGAAAAATGTTTTGTTTTTCGCATTTTCTCATACATAACATGGTGCACTAACTGCGCAAGCAAATAAGGTGATTCATTTTTCATGAAATCTCCTGTTTCTAAATTCTTTATTTGTTTAATTATGAAATCTATTTCTTTTTCAGCTTCTTTATTTTTTTGTTGAACCTTTTCTTGATTGCTTAAATCAAATATTGGTGTCCAAGTATCTGGCATTTTCACACTAAACTTGGCAGATAGTTCCAAACCTTTTTTAGCTAAGATCTCTTCTACAAATTTTCCTGTCTGTCCCGGAGTAGTTCCATATGTCGCAACAAAATAAATATATTTTGGTTTGTATTTAAAAGAAATGTTTTGTAAATAATCACTCACGATATTGGGTAGACCCCATGCATAGGTAGGATTTATGATTCCAATCACTTCATCATCGCTATCAAAAGTCATCATTTGTTTTTTATAACAATCCGTCATAGAAATCGTTGTATCCTTTGTTTCTCTTGCGATTCTTTTCGCAACATATTCACTATTTCCAGTAGCTGAAAAATATAAAATCATGATTACCTCCTTATCCTAGCCCTGTGAATTTCACTAAAAATGTATGCGGAAGAATCTTCGCAAGCAATCGATATCCCTTATAAAATAAACCAGTCGTATAAACCGCTCTACCTTTCTTTGCGGCTTTTAATGATTTTAAAGCAGCAGTTTTAGGATCGATTACTGGCAAACGACTTTGTCCTTTTGTAAGTTCTGGTTTCGTCATTTCCGTAAGCATAAATCCCGGACACATCGCACATACATGAATGTATCTACTTTTAAGTTCTTCTCGAAGCCCTATACACAATGCTAATAAATATGATTTAGATGCACAATAAACAATTAAATTTGTATTAGGAACAAAAGCTGATGTTGATGAAACTTCTAAAATTGTGCCTCCATCCATAATATAAGGAAGACAAACCTTTGTGATTGCGGTTGCTCCTTTACAATTTAAATCAATGATTTGAAACATACTTTCAAGTTCCATATCTTCAAATTTTGAACCTTTCGAAACACCTGCATTATTTATCAAGACTTTGATATTTGGATTTTCATTCATTAACTTTTCTTCAAGCAATGAATAGTTATTCATATTAGCCATATCCATTGGAATTATCACAAAATTCTTATTTGGATACTTTTCGGCAACTTCTTTCAACCTTTTTTCACGACGTGCAATCAACCATAGCTCATCTATTTCTGGAAACAGTTCCATCACTGCATCAACATAACAAACACCAAGGCCTGAAGATGCTCCTGTTATTACCGCAACACTCATACACTTCTCCCTTCATACAAGTGTTTAATTTTAGACACTTGTAAAATTATATGTTTTAGACTAAACTTCAATCAGAAACAAAACAACCAACATATATGAATTCTCGTATAAAGTTGGACAAATATTAAAATATGCAAAGGAATGATACATGAAATATGATCTAACAAAACCTCTAAAAAATGGAGCTAAAAGAGCACTTAATTCTTTCAGCTCTAAAATGTTTCTTCTATTATCCAAAAAATCTTTTGAAGAAATTACGATTGGTGAACTATGTGAAGAAGCACAATATCCACGTGCAACATTTTATAATTACTTTGATGATAAATATGATTTATTAAATTACTGTTGGTATACATTAACAACACAAATTGGACTTAGTGAATACTCTCACGCTGAAGAAAACGAAATGTTATATCTTTATTTCGATAGAATTTATGACTTCACAAAACAAAATGCAGAAATCATACATCAGATTCTTTCACATAATAGCGAAGTGGGATATATGTTCTCAAGTTTTAGAAATTCTCTGAATTATCAAATGCGTTTAATTTTCAAAAATTGTCCAGAAGCCTCAAAAAAAGATATTCCAAATGAATTACTCGCAGATCATTATAGTAATACATTATTGCTTGTTTGGCAGTGGGTAACAATTAAAAATAAAGACTGCTCCAAAGAACAAGCTCATCAGTATCTTCAATATTTGATTCATAATATGTAAAAACATGGATAAACAATGTACACCCATGTTTTATTAATAAAATGTTTGAATCAACTCGCGAAACTTTAAAATTACACTTTCAGAGTTATACATATGTTCTTCTTCACTATTCAAAGTGAATGAAAAGCCATTTTCACATGTGATTTCAATACTTTCTGTTGGTGCATCTAACGCAATTTCTTCTGTTTCTTGATGCTGCCAATTCGTTAAATCATACTTTAATATAAATGCATCAATCTTTTGATTTACTTCATTTATATTTACAGAATACTTCTTTGTTTTGTGATTGTTTTCTACAATGATTTTCCCTTTTTCACGATCATAAGAAATAGAATACCTTACATTTTCCATACCACCATATTCTTCATACTGAAATGATGTAGGAATATATGTTATTTCTGATGGTTGTGCTGCAGAGCAAGATATGAGTGAAGTTACCATTGCGAAGATACCCATTTTCTGAATTATGTTATGTTTCATCATTCTTACCTCTTTGTTTGTTACAATTATACCTTATTCTTTTACAACTTCTGTTAGTTCATCCAACAACCACTGATATGAAGGATGTGTATTTACAAAGTCTTCTAAATAAAACATCAATTTATCATCCTCTTCAATGCCATCTTCTTTATATAGTTCTATATCTTTAATACAATGCAATGATGGTATTTCATCAACATCTTCAATATCATATTCTCGAATTGTGTAATGTTTTTTCTTAGAAGAAAACAAATACAAATATACATCTGTATGCATACAAAAACGTTTCCCAATTTCAAAATCATAAAAGTGTTTATTCTCAAAAAAATTCTTTTGTACTTTTTTCTTTTTGGTTTCTTTTGGAACTTTATGATTAATGATATCTATAGGATGTGTTGTAATAATCGATGTTGGAAAATACTTTGTTGTAATTTTCTTCTCTAGTGGTTTTTCTTTTTTGTCTAAAGAATATAGCTTTTTTTGATACGCAAATGTAATTTCTCTTGGAGTTGTAATTTCAAACAATGGAAACACTTTAGAAATACCATCTTTTTGATAATGATAGATCCAATACAATTTTTTCTTGTATTTTACTACTTGGCCTTCTACGAACTCTTTTGGGATATCAATCAAAATGCTCTTCTTTTTCTCATACAACATGTCATTGATTTTTAAGCAATCAATTGTTGTGAGTTCATCAATAATAGAAGAAATATGTTTTTTCGAAATTCGTTGTTTCTTTCCTAGATTAATAACACCGTCTTTACGAACAGAATAATAATTCATCGTCAAATCAAAATAGCTTCTATATTTCCCTTTACTAGAACCGCAGTAGCCAATCAAATAGTTCTTCTTTTTTTCCGCAACGATATATGGACGCATACGGTGTGTCGCGCCAATTCTAGCTAATTGATCATATTTTCCAGGTGTTAAGGCAATGATAATATCTCCTGGTTTGACTGCATCAAATACTACATTTGTATCTTTATCAAGAAATGCTGGAGCGATTTCTTCTAAAGTGTAATGATGTTGAAAATGAAAAAAAGCTTTAAAATGTTTCTTAAAAAAAACAATAATTTTCTTTAACATTTCAACACCTCTTTTCTTGTTTTCTTATTTATAACATGTAAAGAAGTGTTCCTACAATAGCACTAAAGAAAATAACTGAAATTGGTCCAATTTTTTTCAGACGTAACAGTATCAAACAAACTAGAAACAAACCAACTTCAATTGGATGAATGGAAGAAATAGATAGTTCTGAGAGAGTAGATGTTCCAAAAAAAGCTAATAATAGTATTGTTAAACCAGCCGAAGCAATCATCGCAACTACTGCAGGACGCATTTGTCCAAGTACTGTTTTTACAATTTCTAAATTTGAGAATTTTTCATATACATACGCTAATAACAAAACAATGATCAAGGATGGCAATATACAACCTAGTGTACAAACAATCGCGCCAGGAAAACCAGCTATCTTTTGTCCTACGAATGTTGCGGAATTTACCGCAATAGGTCCTGGTGTCATTTCCGCAATTGTTGTAAGATCAGCAAATTCACTCATTGTTAGCCAATGTTTTCCATTCACAACCAACGTTTGAATCAAAGGCATTGCAGCGTATCCACCACCAAACGCAAACGCACCGATCTGTAAATACACCAAAAACAATTCTAAATAGATCATGCGCTTACCTTCTTTCTTTCTAGAAAATATCTAAGAATTCCTAAACATAAAAAGAATAAAATAATTTGAATAGAACCTATATCAAAAAAACAAGAGGCAATAAACGCACCAATCATGAAAACAATATTCAATAAATCTTTTCCATCAATTACTTTTTTCGCTAGATCAATTACAACATCAACAATCACCGCTCCCACACCTGCTCTCATAACTTGTAATGCAGTTTGAACAATTTGATTTGTAGAAAAAGCATCGTAGATATTACAAATCACACTAATAATGATAAGTGGTGGAATAATAGTAGCTAATGTAGATACCAATACTCCTTTGATACCACCAATACGATAACCAAAAATAATTGCACTATTTACCGCTAAAGCACCAGGAGCAGATTGTGCAATTGCCGTCATATCTAACACCTCTTCTTCACTCACCCAATGCAATTCATCACAGAACTTCTTTTGCATCATACCGATAATGACAAAACCACCTCCAAAGGTAAACGTTGATATCTGTAACATGATCCAAAATAACTCCAAATAAGACACTTTTTTCTTCATATTCCCACCTCTGCATCAAGTATACGTCTCGATTTAATATAAAGAAAGTGCTATTATAGTTATGATTTAATAACATTTATTTTATGAAGAAGCTATGCCAACAATACATTCATTAGAAATATTTAAAACCATTTATGAAAATCATAACGTCACTGAAACCTCAAAGCTATTTTATTGTTCACAACCATCAATTTCTAGAACAATCAAAGATCTAGAAAATGAATATCACACACTTCTATTTGAAAGATTTCATCATAAATTAATTCCAACAGAAAGTGCACATATTCTATATATACATGCCACACAAGTATTAGATTCTTATAACGCAATGAATCAATCTATGGAAACACGAAAAGAAAAGATACGTATTGGTTCTACTGTTACAATTTCCAATACACTTTTACCATCTTTCATCAAACAATTCCAAAAAGAAAATGAGAAAGTACAATCTGAAGTAACTGTCAGTAATGGTGCATCTTTACAAGATGCATTACTCACAAATCAATTAGATATCGCATTAATAGAAAATGATGTCACAAACAATGATTTAACATCCATTGTATTTGATTCCGATGAATTGATTCTTCTTGTACCAAAGAAACATCCACTCATAAAGAATAAAAGGATAACTCTAAAAGATCTAGAAAGCTATCCATTCCTTCATCGTGAACAAGGTAGTGCTGTACGTCAATACCTCGATCAATTATTTACAGAACAAAACATCCATGTAGATACAATCTGGCAAAGTAGAAGTACACACGCTTTATTACGTGCAGTAGAAGAAGGATTAGGAATTACAATTCTCCCAAAGAAAATGTGCGAATTAGAAGTCAAAGCACATCGTATTACTGCTTTAGAAATCTATCACACATCTTTAGAAAGAAACTATTATATTGTTTATCACAAAGAGAAAAAACTCACACCAATTCTTTCTTCATTGATTGCTATTTGTTTAAAATAAACTAAAATAATTGCAATAAATGATTGTTTATCGGAGAGAAAAAATACAATATTAAGAAAGGGCAGTGATTTTATGAAGGTGAACTACCACACCTAAACACTAAGTGTTATAGATGTGGCTTCTAAGGGCTTGT
>CAVFDO010000082.1:0-9575 GCA_963621095.1 bacterium | reverse complement strand
GAAATATTAAAAAATCGAGATTGAATACAAACCCTGCTGTTCTCCATATTCTCGATTTTTATTTTGTCAATAGTATTAACTTACCAGCATTGCACGATTATGTGTGCCTTTTTAAAAACCACGCTTCTTTAAAATGATTACTCGATGAAGAATAAAGTAAGTTCCTAATCCAGATCTTTTAACTATTTCAGAATCAAATAATGCATCTGTAGAAATATCAATATTAGATTTCTTTGAATCTATATATTTTATGATTTCAGAATCAAAATAATCTTCATCAACAGAAATAACCTTGTCATCTTTGGTGAATCTTACAGGCTTGTTCTCTTTTGACACTTCAGTCCAAATATTAGAATATCGAATGGATTCATCTGTATATTGATTCTTATATAAAAGATCATATTGATCTAATGACCATAATTCATATGTTCCATATTGAGAAAGAGAAGGAATTGTATTTGTATTACAAATCGATATTGTTTGAGGTTGAATGATGGAACAAATATAACACATTCCAACAAACTCATATGCATAGTCAGAAATCCAAAAACGAAATGTATTTACTTTTTGAATTTTATGGAAGAATAGGTTCCAATTACGCTGATAATTTTTTGAATTAGGTATTCCAAAATATTTTAATTCTTGATCTCTTAATTCTGTAGAAAAAGGATTGATTTTTCCAACACTAATGAAATCAGGGAACAATACAATATCACCAATCTTATCATTCATTTCGTTCTTATAGAAATGTAATCTTGCATGTGCATTTGTATCAAAACATATTTCGATCATATCTATCTCACAATTTTTAAAGTATTACTATAATTAATATTACCACCATTTAAAACGGAACCATTAGTCAAAGAAATATAATAATTTGCTGTGGCCTTAACAGTATGTCCTTTTGTGAAAGAATGAGTTCCTTGGTAATATCCTCCTATGCGATATGTAGGAATAATATTACTTGTACTTATAGATAATACGGAAGAGGCATACGTGCTAGTATCGGACACTTTAAAAGAACCAGAAATTTTTTTGATTTGACATTTAGTGTTTGTTGCGGCCATATCAATTCCTAAAGAAACTATTCCGTTTGTTTCTTGATATAAAGTATGTTTGATATTAATTGTAAATAATTGATTTGAAGATAATGATAAAGCATTTTCTTCAGTTATTTGTTCATTGGTATCTAAATTAAAATAAACGGTAACATTTTGAACATCAATGATGTAACTGCTTTTGTCTGAACAATCAGTATCGCTTTCAGCGTTAATTGGGTAAATAAACAAAAGTGATAAAAAAATTGATAAAATAAATTTTTTCATAATAATCCTTTCTTTTAATGGAAATTAGTTTTTATGTTCTTTGATGTAAATATTACATGCCTTGATGAATTTAATTAAAGCGATGATGCCTAGAATACAAAGAATAAAAACTAAAATAAAATAACCATTCATATAAATTAAAGTGATAGTATCAGTAGCATTGAACTTTAGCATAAGAGCTCACATCCTTTGAGTATGTAACACCATATGCACTAAATGTGCAATGACCTGTAACTGTTGCACCAACAAATCCAGTTTTAGGATAATTTAGTTTTGTAGAAATACTATATGTTTCCCAAGAATTAAATCCATACGCGACACCATCTTGATTTGCACGTTTAGAATTGACACGTAGAACAGTATGATTATCAATGTTTGTTGTAACATTCAATGTAACTTTTATTGTACAACTTAAGAATCCTCCAGCAGTTACATCGAAATATCCATATCGATTTGCAGTGACTGGCATATTGCTAGTAAGTGAGAAATCTTTGTTAGAACTATTTGAAAATTTGATAGAACTAACTTTAAAACTGCTTGCGATATCATGAACATGTTGAACACCTTCAGAAAGAACTTCATCTGTTAGGATTTCTGGATATGTAGTTATTTCGATGTCAACGTTATATTTCTTAGCTTCTTCTTTTAATGTAGTAAAATATTCTTCCTTTGAGACATATGTTGTATCTTCAGCTTGAATTGGACAAAAAGAAATAGAAATAATGAAAGCGAATATAATTTGTAATAATTTTTTCATGATGGACCTCCTATTATTACTTGAAAGTTCATTGATTTCAGCGCTAATAATAAATGAATTTTTCTATAAAAATAGTAACACGAATTATTTCTATAAAAAAATGTATGAGCTTTTTTTGCATAAAATGAGAAAAATTGGTATATTGAGAACAATTAAGTGAGTATATATGGAAGTTTGTAATAAGGTATTGATTGTAGATGATTCAGTAGAAGACGTGACGGTGATAAAAGATAAGATAATATCTTTTTTTGAAATGAAAAATGTCGAATATCAAATCGTTGAAAGTATTCAAAATGACAATCCAATACAATATGATATTGCGTTTATAGATATCTGTATGCCAATTAGTGGCTTTGATGTTGCGAAAGAAATATTAAAACATTCTCCAAACACAAAGATTGTCTTTTGTACAAGTCATAATGAATTAGTATTTGATTCATTTCAAATAGATTTATTTGGTTTTGTGAGAAAAGATCATTTAGATATTGATTTAGAAAACATTTTGAATAAGTATCTTAAAAAAATCAAATATTACCAATATAAAATTGATGAAACGATTCCACTAGGAAAGATATTGTATTTTGAAGCTACACATAATTATGTTTTGATTCATTTGATGAATGATATTAGAAAAGAACGTACCTCATTAAAGAAATTAGATATAGATAATTTTGAGAGCTTTTGTAAGATATCAAGTTCATTTATCATCAATATGGAATACATAGAACAATATGATAAAGATAGAATTGTTATGAGAAATGGAGAAGTTGTCTATTTAAGTAGAGCTTATAAAAAAGACTTTAGAAATGCCTATGCTAGATATCTAATGGAGTTTTAATATGGAAAGTAGATTGATAGTTTACAATATCATTCAGATGTTGATTGTTTTCTTGTTTTATATTCCTAAGTTTCAAGTGAATAGATACTTAAAATGGTTTTTGGCTACACTTTTTTCTTATTTATATATTATGTTCTTTGCATTTTTTAGAGAGTTTTCGATAAATGCGAGTTATTTGTTTTTGGTTTTATATTGCGTGATTTTAATAATTGAACTTTTCTCAAATCATGAAACAATACAAAAGAAAATTAGAGATATAATACTTCCACATATCATGATTAGTTTTTCTATTCTTTTTGTGATATATGTTGTTTCTATAAATAAATATTGGGTAATTGATATTCCGAGAGTGTTAGATAATGATGATATTTTATGGATGAGTAGTTCAATCGTATTAGAAATATTAAGTTTAATTGTAATTAACAAATATAAGAGAAATATATATCCAAAATCAAAAGATTGGTTAGTTACAGGTGTTTTAATTTCAATTGATATTTTATTGATGGTTGCGACAAACATAACATTTGGTAATAAGTTATCTACGATTGATTGGATGATGACCGTTGTATCTATATTGTTATTTGTTTCATTCATGTTTTATATGTTAATGCACGATGATACAAAGAATTCAAGAGAAGAATTATCATCATTGAAACATGATTTAAAACATGCGGTATCTATGATAAAAGTAAATGAAATTGAGAAAGAAATTAATAAAGTGTTTATTCCAATTTCATCAGGAAATACGTTAATTGATAGTATCTTAAATCAAAAGTTAAAAGAACTCATAGATAATGGAATCGAATATAAGTGTTATGTAAATATAACAGAAGAAATTAAAATTAATGAAGAAGACTTCTCGCTGTTACTAATTAATTTATTAGACAATTGTATAGAACACTGTAGTGGTCATCAAAAATATGTATCAATTGATCTTTACAACAAAAATAAAAATCTAATTTTAAAAATATCTAATTCAATCAATGAAGAAGAAAATATTAAAGAAAAGAAATATGAAGAAGGGCATGGAGTTGGATTAAAATCTATAAAGAATACAGTTGATAAATATCATGGAATTTTAAAATTAACAGAAGAAAACCACAACTTCTGTTGTGGCATTGTATTCTTTGATACCGAATGATTATTTTGTATGTTCTTTAATGTAAATATCACATGCTTTACAGATTTTATAACATGTAATGATTCCAATAACCATTAAAGCTAATTCTAAACCTATTAATATAAAACCAAACATAACTTCTCCTATCAACAATTCTCCAGCATAATCTTAATGATTTCTTTATCCGTTTCTGCCATGCCATCATGTGCGAGTTGACCAACGTTTTTGATTGTATCTTCAACACATCCACCAACGATACCATCACCACCATAGAACTCTTTTCCATGCATATACATCTGCATGCCTAATAGTCCACTTTCTACACCAGATGCAATTTTAGCGGCACAACTTGCTTTAGCACCATCACAAACGACACCAGAATTGATAGCGAGTGCGTTAGCTACTGTGTGTGATATTTCATTGAGTTTTCCACCATATAAATACATGATTCCTGCACCAGCTCCACACCCTGCACTTGTAGCACCACAATATGCAGATAAACAACCAATACCAGTCTTGAGATGGATGCTTGTTAGGTTCGCAACTAATAAAGATCGATATAGTTTTTCTTGAGAAACTTTTAATTCTTTTGCGTAGATGATAACTGGTACAGAAGTTGTAATACCTTGGTTACCCGAACCACTGTTGATAACAACAGGTAATTCACAACCATTCATTCTGGCATCACTCCCAGCTGCAGCGTATGCTTTAGC
The DNA here is from genome assembly GCA_963621095.1 of bacterium. GTDB lineage: Bacteria > Bacillota_I > Bacilli_A > Erysipelotrichales > Erysipelotrichaceae > Bulleidia. The sequence continues at coordinate 4,822 of CAVFDO010000082.1, read as the reverse complement.
GCGATTATGAATGGAATCGCCATAAGCCATTAATAATGTTCTTCCAATAGCTGCACCATACTTTCCACTGATGCCTTCATTCGAAATTGCCATGTTATAAGAAATTTGGCGATCTAATATTTCTTTCACATCATCTAAATTACAATTATCCGCAAAATCAATAATTCCCTCCATATTTAATATAGAGTGATCAAGACTACTTGTATTTTTAGGGATTGGTTTTTCAAATATGATTTCATTATCTACTTGAATCATACAAATACCTGTATGATATTGTGCGCATCTTGCATAAACAACGTGATTTTTAGAATGTAAAGTAACACCAATATCTAATATGTATTCAGAAGTGGATTTTGTGATTGTGATTTTAGTAGTAGAAACAAATTGAGAAATCTTTTGAATATCTTCTTCTGTGATTTCAGATAATACTTCTAATTCTTTATCTGCGTTACCCGCAACGATACCTGCAGCAGCTGCAGTTTCAATACCTCTTAATCCACCAGTATGAGGAACAATTACACTTTTAACATTTTTAATGATATTACCTGATGCACATACTTCAACAGAAGTAATTGTTTCATCCATATATTTTTTAGCGATTGCAGCAGTTAATGCGATAGCGATTGGTTCTGTACATCCCATGGCTGGAATGAGTTCTGCTTCTAATATTTCACAATATTGTTGATATGTTTGTTTATTCATAAAGCACCTCTATGTAAATATGGTAGCACGAAGAAAGATTAGCACGGAACAAAATTCCAATTTTATGCAATGTGTAAGCGCTTGGAATTATTCTATGATAAAATCTATGACTATAGGGGAAGAAAAAATATATGGAAAGAATAGAGACAAAAACATTCTTGAGTTTTGCGATGTTAGATAGCTTATATTGGGCTTTCTATGCAGCATTTGTTGGATTTACTTCAACTTATTTATTATCTTGTGGTATGAGTAACGCAACACTATCTATGATGCTAGCGTTTTTTATGGGAGCTTCATTTATTGGCGCGTTTTTCTGGGGATCTGTGTGTGATAAGTTACGTACAAACAAAAAAGTATTTATTCCAGAATTTATCATCACAAATATCATTGCCTTTATCATTTATTTCATGGCTGATAAAAATATTCTTGTTTCTACAATTTTATATCCTGTATTTGGTTTCTTGTCAGCACCACTTGGAAGTAACTTGGATACTTGGATGTTGCGTTCTTTCCATAAAGATGCTGCGACGTATGGAAGAGCTAGAGCGGTTGGCTCTGTTGGTTACGCAATTACTGCTTTGATTATGGGATTTTTAATCAATATCTTTGGTTATCAAATGATTCCAATTGGATTTATCTTTTTTGCGGTATTGGTTTTATCTCTTGCGACAATCATAAAAGAAGTTCCGTTTGAAGAAGTAGTTGCGCATAGTAGTACGGGTAATCCAAAAGAATTATTACATGTTGGTCCATATATCTTCATGTTGCTCGTTGTTTTCTTTACAGGATTATCCATTTCACCTATCAACAATTTAAAAATTGTTTTATTAAAAAGCGTAGGTGGAGATGTTAGTATCCTGGGATTGGATTCATTCTTAGGTGTAATGGTACAAGCAGTATTTATCTTTATCTCAGGAAATTTAAAAAAGATACCGGTTTATATCAGATTATTCTTAATGACATTAACAGTATTTATGACAATGTTATTAGATTCTTTTGCGGTAGGATCATGGATGATTATTTTAGGAACTGTATTTTCTAATATGAGTTATGGTATTATGCTTCCAACACAAAGGGAAATTGTAGAATCAAATGTTCCATCAACTTTGAAAAATACAGCACATAGTTTATCAGATGCAATGTATGGTAGTTTCTCAGGAATCTTAGCTTTAACATATTCTGGATTTGTTATGGATGCATTTGGGGCAAAATCAGTTGCGATGTTAGGTGGCGGAATTATGATTGTTGCGATGATTCTTGCGCTAACAAAAATCAAGAAAAAATAATAAGCTAATGGAAGGCTTCAAATATTTGGAGTCTTTTTTAAGGGGATTTGAAAAAATTTGTGAATAATATATTGAAGAGGAATGAATGATTGAATAAAATTCAATGAGGAAAGGTGGTGCTGTCATTTGGAAAAGATATTTGATTTAAAACAATTTGATTCATACAAAGAAGATAATCGAAGAGAAGTAAAGAAGGCAAATGGTGGTTTACCATCTTCGTTGTGGGATACGTATTCTGCATTTGCGAATTGTTATGGTGGAGTGATTGTTCTAGGTGTTACAGAAAATAAAGATGGATCTTGGCATCCTTCAGGATTACAAATGTCTGATGAAAGAAAACTTATCAAACAATTTTGGGATACAATCAATAACCATCAGAAAGTTAATATCAATCTTTTAAAAGATGATGATATAGAAACGTATGATATCAATGGTGATTTGATTATTGTGATTTATGTTCCAATGGCTAAAAGAGAAGAAAAGCCCGTGTATTTAAATAATGATTTGTTTGGTTGTACATTTCGAAGGAATCATGAAGGAGATTATCGTTGCACACGTTTACAAGTAAAAACAATGTTGCGAGATCAAGCAGAAAACACAATGGACATGGAAGTGTTAGAGGATGTTCCTATGTGTGACTTAAACTATGAAACGATTCATGGCTATAGAAATCGTCATCAAACATTAAAACCAGGTCATCCATTTGAACGCTTGAATGATGAAGAATATTTAAGGAGTGTTGGAGCTGCTGCTATTTCAAAAGAAGATCATCAATTACATCCAACTGCCGCAGGAATGTTAATGTTTGGAAATGAATACAATATTGTTCGACATTTTCCGGATTATTTTTTAGACTATCGAGAATTACTAGATCCTACGATTCGGTGGACGGATCGACTTCAATCAAGTTCAGGAGAGTGGTCAGGCAATCTATGCGATTTCTATTTCCGTGTTTACAACAAAATCATCATGGATCTTAAAGTTCCATTCGTTATGGAAGGTGGAGATAGAATTGATGATACACCAGTGCATAAAGCGATACGAGAGGCTTTAGCGAATTGCTTGATCCATGCAGATTATTACGGAACACGAGGAATTGTCATTAAAAAAGAACTCAAAAAATTAACATTTGAGAATCCAGGCTATATACGAACTGGAAAATATCAAATGTGTAAAGGTGGAGAATCTGATCCAAGAAACAAATCACTCATGAAAATGTTTAATCTGATTAACATTGGAGAAAGAGCTGGCAGTGGAGTTCCTAATATCATGAACACTTGGAATGATGAAGGTTGGAAAGAACCTATCATCGAAGAACGTTTTGGGCCAGATCGTACAATTCTAGTATTAGAATTCGAAAAGAAAACAAGCGAAGAAAAGAAGCGAAGAAAAGAAGCGAAGAAAGTAAGCGAAGAAAACAGGCGAAGAAAAACTAACGACAATATCATGAAGATTTATGCATATTTAGAAGAATATGGTGAATCTAAAACAAATGATATTGCCCATTATATTGAACTAAGTCCATCTAGGACAAGAGCTATATTATCTCAACTAGATAACATAGAAAGTATTGGTACAAATACAAATCGAAAATATAAATTAAAGACAAAATGATCACTTATGTATGTAAGTGATTTTTTTGGATAATCAGAATTTGTTCACATTTCATACAAGTGTTCTTCATTAAGATATTGTTAAATTTAAGTGAAGAAAGGATGTTGTATGGAATATATAGAGACTTTTGAAAGAGTAGAACATAAATATTTGTTAACAAAAAATCAGGCAAAACAATTTTATGAATTGATTCAAGATTACATTCAAGAAGATATTTATCCACATTATTCTTTATATAATATTTATTTTGATTCCAATGATTATCAAATGATATCTAAATCAATTGAAGGACCAAAGTATAAAGAAAAGTTAAGAATCAGAAGCTATGGAGATATATCTGATAATGATTTTATCTATGTTGAAATGAAGAAAAAATATAATGGAATCGTTTATAAAAGAAGAATTCAAGTAGACAGTAAACAAATCAATACTTGTTTTGAAAATCCATCACAAATAGGAGAAGAAATAACATATCTAAAACAATTCTATAACGCTGATAAGAAAGTGTTTATTTCTTATGATCGGGATGCATATTTTGCCAAACAGGAAAAAGATGTACGGGTCACATTTGATACAAATCTTAGATATCGATTAAATGATTTATGTTTATCTTCTACTAACGAAGACCAAAGAATATTAGATGAAGATAAAGTGCTCTTAGAAATCAAAGTAATGGATCGCTATCCGTTATGGTTGATACATACATTGTCTCAATTAAAACTACAAAGAACATCATTTTCTAAATACGGCACAATATATACAAATATTTTGAAAGAGAGGAACCAATATGTTTAATTCAATACTTACTACAACATCAACTTCTATTACATTACTACAAATTACATTGTGTATTTTAACTGCTTTATTATGTGGAGTGATTATTTCTTTCTGTTATAAGAAAAGTGTACAAGTAACTAAATCATTCAGTACAACATTAGTCATATTACCAACAATTGTAATGGCAGTGATTATGTTAGTGAATGGAAATCTAGGCATTGGTGTAGCTGTTGCGGGAAGTTTCTCGCTTGTTCGTTTTCGTTCCATGCCTGGTAAAGCGAGTGATATCGCAATTATCTTTTTGGCAATGGCTACAGGATTAGCGATTGGTACAGGTTACTTAGTATTTGCGATTGCATTAGCGATCATTGTTTCTTTGATCTTTATTTTAATCAATCAAGGTACTGTGTTTGATAGTTCAAGAAATTACAGAACATTAAAAA
>CAVFDO010000081.1:0-9963 GCA_963621095.1 bacterium | reverse complement strand
TATATTACTATTTTGCCCTCGCACTTCAAACCAGAAAACGTTTACAAATAATGGTTGACAATCCTAAAAAGTTATTGTAACTTAATAATACCCACTGGATAGTGGATGGATAAAATTAGATACCTGGTAAGGTTCTGGAAACATAAATTAATAAAAGTCTTAATATTTAGTTTATAGAGCCAACCGAATTATAGTTGGCTTTTTTGTTTTCAGCCTATCCAAAATCAAGAGAGGAGACATTAAAATGTTAGAAAACAAAGGTATTATTATCAAATTTGAAGGCTCATCAGAGCAAACAGTAGGAGATGTTACTAAAATTGTAGGTCTAGTTCAATCTAGGTTTTTTGTGCCAATCATAGATGCATTAAATCTAGAAGCGAACCCAAGATCTTCAAAGACAGGCCTAGTAACAGAAGCGATTCAAGAAAGTATTCAAAACAATCCTTCTTTATTTCCTTTTATGACTAAAGGAGTGCTATTGGCTTCTTCTAATTACGAAAGACTCGAAAGAGGAAGGGTTAAAATAATTCCAAATGATCCTAAGATTGAAGGTATTCTTGATGGAGGACATAATACATTGGCAATTGGGCTATATATTCTAAATTGTGCTATAGAATATTCTGGTGAAAAATTAAGTAATTCATCTAAAAATTGGGATGATTTTAAGAATCTATGGGTGGAAAATAGAGAGATTATTGAAAATTATTTAGAAGATATAAAGAATAATGTAATAGACGGAAAAGAATTGGATTTTTTAGTTCCTGTTGAACTTTTAGTTCCAAGAGATATTAATGATACTGCTTGCGTATTTAACTTTACAACCAACTTGTTAGAAGTTTGTGAAGCGAGAAATAATAATGCGGAATTACAATTAGCAGCAAAAGCAAATCAAAAAGGCTATTTTGATTCGTTACAAAAATTAATGCAAGAGAAAAATCCAACTATTTCAAATCGTATTGAATGGAAAACTAATGAAGGTGGAGATATAAAGGCGCAAGATATCATTTCCTTATCTTGGTTAGCATTGAATTTGATAGATCCAGTTAGAGTTGATAATAACGAAAACAGAGTTCTTGAACCAGTTGCACCAAATAAGCTTTATAGTGGCAAGGGAGCTTGTTTAAAGCAATTTGAAAAATTAATGAGTTCACCAGATGTAACTGAGATTTCTGATGACGGATATCATGCGGTTTTAATTAATGATGAAGTTAAGTCTGCTTTTGAAATAACTGCAGAATTACCTGATTTATATGATTACATCTATGAAAATTTTCCAAAAAGTTACAATGCGAATGGTGGTAAATTTTTAGGAATTACTGCTTGTAAGGAGCTAAATAAAAAAAGAAAAGATAAACGTACACCATTTAGCGGAAAGAAAGTTGAAATGATTAGTCCCGATGGATTTATTATTCCTCTATTCTATGGATTGCAAGCATTGCTAGAAAAAAGAGAAAATAATGGAAAGAGAGAAATATGTTGGAAACAAAATCCTATGACATTCCTAAATAATCATTTTAACGATATTGTAAAAGATTATATGGGGAATTTAAGCTTATGTGATTATGATCCACAAAAAGTAGGAAAAGCAACAAAAGTATATGTTGATGCTATTAAAACCTATAAAATGGCCATTGTAGGAATATTGTAAGGCAGTCTTATTATTGACAATAGTATTAGAAAATTAGTTATGAGTTAGAGACTACGTGTTTTTAAAGCGTATAGTCTCTAATTCATTAAAATAAAGGACGGGTTAAGTATGGGAATATGGAACTTTCCAGATGCGAATGGATTAGGGACGCAAGGAATATCGAATAGTGGTGTTGAAACATTTAAAGGAAAGATAATGGAATCATTAACTAGAGAAATATGTCAAAATTCTCTAGATGCTTCTTACGGAAAAAAGCCAGTAAAAATAGTATTTAAGCAATCTACAATAGATAAAGATTTATTTCCGGGTTTTGATGGACTAAGGAATTACATGCATGATGCCAAAAAATATTGGCTAGAAAGAAACAATAAAAAATCAATGGAATTTTTCTCCAATGCATGTAAGGTTTTAGAAAGTAATCGCATCCCGATTTTACGTGTGAGTGATTATAATACAACTGGTTTAACAGGCAGTGATGATCCAAAAGAGAATTCTGCTTGGTTTAGTATGGTAAGTTCTGAAGGAGTTTCGTATAAAGAAGGATCAAATAGCGGAAGTTATGGAATAGGAAAATCTTCGATTTATGCTGCTTCAGCGCTTCGTACAGTGTTTTTCAATACATATGATAAAGATGGGAAATCAGCTGCAGAAGGTGTTTCTAAGCTTACAACTTTTGAATCGAAGGGAATAAAGAAATTTGGACAAGGTTTTTTCGGAGAGCTTGATTCTAATTCGATAACAAAGTGTTGTGAAAGCATTGATAAACTAGATGAACTTAGCTTTAGAAATGAGTATGGAACTGATATATTTATCATGGGTTTTAGTAATTACTCTGATTGGAAAGAAACGATAATTGTATCTCTTTTGGAAAACTTTTTACTAGCGATTTATAATGCTGAATTAGCAGTTGAAGTTCAAGATCTTGTCGTGAATAGTGATACTCTTGGATTACTTCTTGAAAAATATAAAGATAAGTGTCCATCAGCATATAATTATCATGAAGTTTTAAGAGCGAACGAAGAAGTCATTGAAAAGAGCGATTTATTTCCAAATATTCCTGGTATAGTAAAACTTAAAGTAAAAATATTTAAAGATTCATTAGCTAATAGAACGGTTTTGATGTCTAGAAGCAATGGTATGAAACTGTTTGATAAAAATCGTATTTCTGGTAGTATTCAATTTTCGGCTATTTTAACAATGCAAGGGAATGCTTTAAGCCAATATTTTGCACGTATGGAAGATCCAACGCACACAAGTTGGCAACCTGATCGATATGAACAAGAGGATTTGATTAAGGAAGCAGAAAAAAACTTATCAATTCTGAATAAATGGATTAAAGAAACTATAGTTCAAAAAGGCACTGAAACCTATGGTGAAGAAGTTGAAATTAAAGGGATGGAGGGTTTGTTGCCAGCGTTTTCCAATTTAATATCCAATAAAAACAAACGAGAAACATTAGAAAATAGAAAGTCTAAAGTTACAGTGAATAAGAAGAAAAAGGATTCCTCTTCAATCAATATCCAAACAGAAACTGGTGGCAGTTCTTACTATGAATATGAGGATATGGGCATTTTAGATGAAAATGGAAACTTAAGTACCAAAGACGTGCCTCATAATGCAAGTAGCGAAGAAAAGAACGGAGAAGGAGCGCCTGCAAGCGGAAAAGAAGGCGATGGAAATCGACCAATTATAAAATTTGCTCAGGTTAATAATTATAAAAAAAGAATATTCATAAGCAATGCTTCCAAAAATGAATATACAATAAAAATAACAGTAAATCATGATATAGAAGAATGCCGTTTACAAGTGTTTATTTCCGGTGAAACTTCAACCGTTGATGCAAATGTACAATTTGCAAGTTCAGATGGCAAGAACTTAAAAGTTACTCAAAATACAATACATGTAGGAAGATTGTATAAAAGGTTTTCTAAGACGATCAAATTTACGATCGAATCTGATTATCAATGCAATCTAGAGGTGAAGTTATATGCAAATAAGAAATAGATTATTTTCATATCCTGTTTATTCAAGCACGGTGGATGACTATAAGATTAATTCTTTTTCATTTGATTACGAAGTTGAAAGTAATGAAACAACATTGAATATTAATTATAAGGTCAACCTAGCAAACAAATATATCCTTAATCAGCTTCAAAACAATATTATAAATTTAACTCTTTTGGTGGAATGCGCTAAGACAGCTTATAGAAATTTATTTGTATTACAAGATTTTAATGGAATAGTATCGATACCAGCTTCTGCTCTTTCAGCAAAAGTAGAATTGTGTTGTTTACTATTAGCAAATAAAGATTTTGTCATAAATAACCAAAATGGTATTAGTGATGATTACTCAAACAATACATTTGAAATAAAAAGAGGTTTCATTGTGGGGTTCGATAATTCGTATTCATTTATTGTGGACAAAGATAAAGAAGATGATACGAAAGCAAGTTCAATATTGTCGGTAGTTAAAAAATTGAATTTAGTAGATTGTATGGATGTTGACTTAGACAATGATAACAAAATAAAAATACAATTAGGTGATGAGATGTACCAAAGATTTGTTCAATTACAAGGACAGGATAAATTACCAGTTGTGCATAGTATGATAGTTCTCCCTACATTGGTTTTTGTAATTGATCAATTAAAGGATCTAGAAGCTAGAAAGACATATCAAGATTATTATTGGTATAGATGTATAGATAAGATGCTCGAAACCTTAAATATGGGAATTGATAGCGCAACATTCGTTAGCAAATCATCTTTGGCGATTGCTCAAGAACTTTTAAAGTTGCCTATTAAAAATGCGTTGATTAGCTTGACGACGGAAGAAGGTGAATAAAGTGAAATTACATTTTTTTAAAGAAGGTGCACTTGATTATTTTAAAGCGAATATAAAATCAAATATTTCGCATTATTCAGATTCTGATAATAGTTGGGTTTACGAACAATATGAAAATCCTTTTGAAGAAATTGAAATAGATTGTGATTCGTTTGAATTATATATAAATATTGATGAACCTACGAAAATGGACTTAGAGAATATTAAAAGATTATATCAAGCTTTTAAAGGGTTAACAGAGTCTCAAGCTTGCGATGAAAGATTGTGGACAGGGTTAACACATAGCGATTTTTTTGAATATACACAAGCTCGTTGGAGCAATCCAAGAGAAACAAACAATATGGCTAAGAAAAACTACATTGAGTCTAGATATTTTTATTCACAAGATCCAAAATCTAAAACTAGACATTCTTTGGCTAAACTTTGGTGGATAGGAAAAATGGTTTATGATGAAAACAATCCAACTAATCCTTTGCACTTTGTAGATACACTTGGCCGTAAAGACATGGCTACAAGAGTTAATGATGTTTTTACAAGTAACTTTAGTCGTAATATTCACTTATTACGTCCATTCTTTAATGTTATAGATTATTACGAGTTAAACGGAAAAGTAATTAACCAAGATTATTTTAGATCTTTGGTTCAATATTTAAATATAATTGGTGGTTTATACTTGATCGATTTTCTAGCTGAAGAAGATATCGAAAAGAAACTTAAAGAAAGAGTTTCATATTATGATGAATTTGGTGCAGATGTAGTAAAGGGAATCAAAAAGAAGAGAGTTAATATTAATAGTGAATTAAGAGTTTTAAGTAAAAATACCAATAAGAAATATAAATTGATAGTTACTGATAAGAATTGTGCGTATTTCTTAAATAAAAAGGTAAATGATGTTGTTGAATACAATAATGATGAGTTTACTATTTTATTGATTTACTAGACGAGATGGTCTTTTTTGAAACAATTTAATCTTGGAGATATAGTTTACTTTATTGCATCAAATAGAATTATTAGAGAAGCTAAAGTAATAAGAAATGCGGATGGATTTGTCACAATTAAATTTCCTAAAAACCTCATGAACCTCATGTTATTTTGTAATTCACCAAAACCTCATCAAGTTTTGGATATTCGAATTATTAAGGTAGAGGACGATATTTCTACCTTTTTACTTTAGATTAGCGAATTTAACGTACCTAATTTTGTTCTATATCCATGTGACTTCTATGTATTAGATCAATATTGTTGTGGAAATATAGTAACTGATTCAATAGAAGAAATGGTTCATGGAGAGGTTGCTGAGAAATTTCTACAAGAGCCAAGGAAAAAGTGTGCACAATGTTCTACTTGCCAATTTATAAATATATGTCATGGAAATTGTAAAAGGTTATCTGAATGTTATTATGATGAAAACTATTGTGGATACAAGGATTTTTTGGAATATAGCAAAAATAAGATGATTTGGGTTTCACAACAGATGTTATAAATACAATGTTTTTATAAAGAAAGAATTTCAGGAGAGAGAATGTTAGAAAAATTAAACTTAAAACCAGTAACAGAAATCAAATTACGCTTAATGATTAATGTCTTGACACAACCACCTTTTACATGTGAAGTGAATAGGTTCAAACTTATTCATGAATCATTCAAAGAAATTGATAAAATGTTTAAGAAGAAATGATTTCTTTTAGAAAAGTTTTAGAAGTTATTATAAGGTATGTTAATTTAGGGTGATAAGTATATGATTTATACAAAGTTAGTAAGAAAAGCATGTAATATTTTATATGAAGCGCATAAAGATGATAGAGATAAGGGCGGATATCCTTATGTATTTCATCCATTTTATCTTGCCACACAAATGGATAGTGAATATTCTACATGCGTAGCATTATTACATGATGTGATTGAAGATCATTCTGATAAGTATTCTTTTGAAAGTTTAGAAAAAGAAGGCTTTCCTTTCGAAGTTATTAGTGCATTACAATTATTAACACATAAAGATGGCGTTCCTTATATGGAATATATCAAGAATATAAAAACAAATCCTATTGCGACAAAAGTGAAGATTGCAGATTTAAAACATAATTTAGATGCTAATAGAACAGATGGTGTTTTACCACCTAAGTATGATACATACATTAAAGCATTAAAATATCTATCAGATTATGATGATATTAGTAACGGTGAAACTAAGTGAATAATGAAATTGTATGGCGCTGAATTGAAATTGAAAAGTTTTAGTGATTTAGAAGGTCTAATGATTTTTTTTTGAATAAGATATGTCTTTTCTTATTTTGAATTCATTTTCCGGGAAAAAATTTACCGGAACTGTAAAAGAGATTTTGTGGATGGAGCTTAGTGCTTCATCCTTTTATTATGGAATCAACAAAGGAGGGAAAGAGGAATGAATAAATATTACCCTAATTTATTTAAACCATTACGTGTTAGAAATATGATGCTTAAAAATAGAATTATTTCTAGTCCTATGGGAATTCCATCTAGTCATGTATTACTTTCATCCGTTAATTATGGGAATGTAAGTTTACTTGATAAGTCAGCTGGGGGAGCTGCGATGGATTTTGTATCAGCTGAATGTATGGCTGATGCAAACGGGGAATTTCCTAAACATGATAGAGATGGTCTAAGAGAATCTATTTCAGTTGCAAGACAGTATGGTGCAAAAGTTGGTTGCTGGTGCGTTCCGAGATTTACTGGAACAGCTACAGAAGGCATTCGAGACCATTATGATGGCAAGGTTGTATATGCGCCAAGTGCTTATACAACAATGAGTGGAAATAAGGCAATTGAATTAACTGTAGATAATATCAAACAAGTTATGCAACAATCCTATAATGATGCAACTGCCATTAAAAACTTTGGATTCGATTTTGTTTATTTGTATCTTGGGTATGAAGAACTACCAACACAATTCTTATCACCTGCATTCAACCATAGAACTGATGAATATGGTGGTTCATTAGAGAATCGAATGCGTTTTGCTAAAGAACATGTTCAAACAGTACGTAAAGCTGTTGGACCGGATTATCCAATCGTAGTTCTATTAGGTGCAAGTGATTATTTAAAGGGATCCTACACTTTTGAAGATATGATGTGTTTACTTGAAGAAGTAAAAGATGATGTTGATTTAATCAATGTATCTTCTGGTATGGATATGATTCCAGGAACATTTGATGGAATGCTAGATTTATCAAAAGGTAAAGAAGCTTGGTACAGTGTAAATGGAAAACATTGCCAGACGATTTGGGAACCTGAAATGACAAATGTACATTGGGCAAAACAAGTGAAAGAACGTTTTCCTGACAAACTAGTATCAGTGATTGGTTCTATCATGACACCTGAAGATGGTGAAAAGTTGATTGCAGATGGAATTGTTGATGCTGTGACATTGGGTAGACCTCTTAATGCTGATCCATATATGCCAAGAAAGGCAATGGAAGGGAAAAGAGAAGATATTGTGCCATGTATTAGATGCATGTCTTGCTATCACACTGCAACAGAACATACAAATGTACAATGTTCGGTGAATCCTCGCTATCGACGAGAGAACAGGGTTCCATTAAAGTTAGAAAAAGCTGAAGTGCAAAAGAAAGTAGTTGTAGTTGGTGGAGGGCCTGCTGGTTGCAAAGCAGCAATCACAGCATATGATAGAGGCCATGAAGTAGTTCTGATTGAAAAGACAGACCATTTAGGTGGTATGATCTGCTATGGAGCAAAAGAATCTCACAAAAAAGAATTACGCAATTACCTGAATTACTTAGATGTGCAAGTAAGAAAGAGAAATATCGAATTACTTCTTAATACGACTGCTACTTCAGAACTACTCGAATCTATGAATGCAGATGTAATACTTGTTGCGATTGGTGCAGAACCAATTCAACCTAGATTTGCTGGAAGTGAATTGCCAAATGTTCATCTGTTCTTAGATACATATGATAAATTAGAAGAACTAGGAAATCATGTTTGTGTAATTGGTGGTGGACTTGTAGGTGTAGAGTTCATGGTTGAACTTTTAGAACAAGGAAAGAAAGTTACAATTGTAGAGACTGGCAATGAAATTGCTGCAAGAGCAAATATTCTATACAAAGCAGGTTTACATAGATTACTAGATAACTTTAAAGACCAGTTAACTGTTTTAACAAATACTGCATGCAAAGAATTTAAAACAGAAGGTGCAGTTGTAGAAACAAAAGATGGTAAACAATTTACAGTAGAATGTGACAGTATTGTAGTAGCAATTGGTTTGCGTTCTAGAAGAGAAGAAGCATTTTCATTATATGGAATTGCAGACGAAACAATGATGATTGGAGACTGTGAAAAAGTAGGACAAGTACTCCAAGCAACAAATGATGCTTACTTTATAGCATCCAACATTTAAAAGGGAGAGAAAACATTATGAGTTTTCAAGATAAATTAATTGATCTTGGTGGGAAGATGGCCAATCAAAAACATCTTCAAGCAATCAGTAAAGGATTGATGGCTATCATGCCATTGACGATTCTTGGCTCAGTATTTCAATTGATATCCGCAATACCAGATATCTTTACATTCTTACCAGCTTATAGTGATACAATCAAGAATGCAATCTTATTTCCATATAACATGGCATTTGGACTGTTTGGTGTTATCGCAACATTGACGATTACATACTTCTTCGCTAAAACAGAAGAAGTTGACATCATTCAATCTGAAATTGTATCATTCTTATCATTTATGATTCTTGCTGCACCAATTAATAGCGAAGCAAATACATTTGATGCAACATATTTAGGCTCTGCAGGTGTATTCTTGGCAATTATCGTTTCTCTGATTACAGTTTCATTATGGAAGGTGTATGACAAGCATGGTTACAAGATTAAATTGCCGGATTCAATTCCTCCATATGTTGCGGGTTCTTTTAATGGAATCATTCCAATGTTATTAATTGTAACTGTATTCTATTTATTCTCACTAGCTATTCAATCTATGACAGGTCAACTATTCCCAGCATTGATTATGTCTGTATTAGCTCCAGCTATTACTGCTTCTGAATCGCTATGGTTCTGTATGTTTGTTGCATTCATGATTGCTTTATTACAAACATTTGGCATCCATGGATTCAATGTTATGTCTGGAATTATTCTTCCACTTCTTATTGCTAATACTGGTGAGAATGCTGCGGCATTCGCTGCAGGAGAAACAGCTACTAAGATTTTTACTTTACCAATGTTCCAAATGTCTGGCGTATTCATGTGGATCATTCCAGTGATGCTATTAAGATGTAAATCTAAGAAGTTAAAAGAAATGGGTAAAGTAGGTTTAGTTCCAGCATTCTTCAATATTGCTGAACCAATTCAGTTCACTGTTATTACATTCAATCCAATTTTAGGTGTTCCTTGGATCTTAATGTATACAATCAATATGGCAATTGTATGGATTTCTATGGCGACAGGTTTCTGTGGCAAAGCAGTAATCATGG
>CAVFDO010000080.1:0-10023 GCA_963621095.1 bacterium | reverse complement strand
ATTTCATCGAAAAATTACTTTTTCCTTGACAAAGGTCATTTCATAACAGTTTTAATCGCTTAACTTAATGACATTGTCTAGAAGGACGTTATGGTGCGGTACCGGTATTTGCTGATGAAAATAGTGAAAAAATAGTGGAAAAATAGTGGAATTTTTTGAACTCGATTAATATAATTTTGGTGATGAAAGGTGACCTGTATGATCAAAGTTACATTGAATAATGAAATATTAAAATACATTACAGAGATTGAAAAAAATAGATTTATTGTATCGGAGAGACCGTTATCACATATCGTAGCTAATAAATTGAGAAAAAATTCAAAGAAGAAAAGTTCATATGCTTCAACAAAAATAGAAGGAAATCCTTTGACGGAAGCACAAGTTGATGAAGTTATAGAAAGTGATGAAAGAAAACACTATCTAAAACCTGAACAAGAAGTAAGAAACTATTTTCTTGCGTTAAATTATCTAGAGGAAAAAGCGCTAAAAAAAGAAAAATTCTCTAAAAAACTTATTTTAGATGTACAGAAATATGTTGAGAAAGGCGCATCTAAAGAAAAAATAGGTCTTAGAGGTCCAATGCCACCAGGTGTATTGTTTGCAGTCTATGATTCTCAAACAGGTAATCCAGACTATATTCCACCAGAATACAGTGATATACCGAGTTTATTAGATGAATTAGTTGAATATGTAAATCACACTGATGATCATCCACTAATTATAGCTGCAGTTGTGCATTATCAGCTTGTGACGATTCACCCTTTTGAAGATGGAAATGGTAGAACAGCGAGACTTCTTTCAGGATATATTTTAGACATCAATGGCTATGGATTTAATGGTATAGGTTCGTTGGAAGAATATTTTGCGTATGATATAGAAGAATATTATGAGTCTATACAGATGAATCTTCCGGCGTTGTTTTATTTAGGAAGAGAAAATCCCCCACATTCAGAAATTTGGTTTTGTTATTTTTTGAGAATGGTTTTACTTTATTCGAATAAAGTACGAGAACTATCAGAAGAATCCAATGAAAATGAACTTGAAGGTAGTTTATCATATCTCAAGAAGAGAGAAAAAGAGTTATTATTGTTTCTTGTTGAAAAACAAAGATGGGAATTTTCTCCAATTGATCTCTGCAAAGAGTTCACCGTTACAAATAAAACCATCATAAATAGATTAGCAATACTTGTGAAAAATGGATTTGTAGAACCTAATTTAGTGAATCAACGTATACGTTCTTATAATCTTACAGATTTCACAAGACTACATGAAAAAGAAATTCGTAAGTTGATTAACAACAAGTAATCCTTTTAGATAGTAATATCGAATAGAATGATATTTGTTATAACATGTTATAATTCAGTGGCTACTGAAGAAATGATAGGTAAGCAGTTGTACAATCGTTTGGGTTGTTTCCTATCCAAACTACCCAAACTACCCAAAGTCCTACCCAAACTACCCAAACTTCAGTAAAAACTATCCGAATATCTAAAAAGATAGATAGTCTTTATTACAACAATACAAGTCATAGAGGCTATTGGAAGATTAAGAGGTAAGATGATATGCCTACAAAGAAATACAAAACATTAGAAGAAATTAAAAATGAATTACTAGAGAAATCTAAGAAGAATGAAGAAATTACAGATAAAGAAGTCATGGATCTTGCGGTGAAAAATCATTTAAGTGAGAATGAGGAAGAAGAGTTATTCAACTGGATGCAAGAGAGTGATGATATTCTTTTATCGAGTGAAGATTTATTAGATGAAGATGAAGAAGAAATAGAAGAAGAGGAAGAAGTTGAAGATTCTGAAGAAAATACAGATGAACCTGATCATAAAAAATCTTCGGATTCTATGAAAGCGTATCTTCAAGAAATTGGTGCAGTTGATCGTTTAACTCCTGAAGAAGAATTAGAAGTTGCGAGAAGAGTTGTTCAAGGTGATGCACAGGCAAAAGAAACAATGATCAATGCGAATTTGAGATTGGTTGTTTCTATGGCTAGAAACTATGTGAATCGTGGATTGTCTTATCAAGATTTGATTCAAGAAGGAAACATGGGATTAATGAAGGCTGTAGAGAAGTTTGATCCTGAAAAGGGATTCCGTTTTTCTACATATGCTACGTGGTGGATTCGTCAATCGATGACACGCGCCATTGCGGATCAAAGTAGAGGGATTCGTATTCCTGTACATACAACAGAACAAATTTATAAGATTAAAAAAGTACAAAGAGAATTATTACAGGAATTGAATCGTGAACCTACAAATGCGGAAATTGCGGAAAGAATTCCTGAAATGGATGAAGAAAAGGTAAGTGACTTGTTGTCTGTTTCCATGGATACGATTTCTTTGGAAGCTCCTACGGGTGATGAAGAAGATGCAACGTTGGGTGATTTTATCAAAGATGAATCAATTCAAAGCCCAGAAGATGCATTTCAAAGTGAAGCACTTAGAGAACAAGTCAATAAGATGTTAAAAGAACTACCGGAAAGAGAAGAAGCAATTGTTCGTATGCGTTTTGGATTAGATGGAACGGGTAGTGTAAAAACATTAGAAGAAGTTGGTAAGTTGTATGGAATTACAAAGGAAAGAGTTCGTCAAATTGAGGGTAAAGCAATTCGTCGTTTGAAATATGTAATTTCAACAAAACAAGAATTTAAAGATATAGAAGAGGAGTAATTCATGGACGCTGTTAGAGAAAAGTTACAAGAAATAGAAAAACAATATAACGATATTAGTAATCAATTAATTAGTGATGAAGTAATTTCTGATCCTAGAAAGATTACAAAGTTATCAAAAGAACAAGCTAGATTGAGTGGCTCTGTAGATGCATGGCATGAATTACAAGGATTAGATTCTAGAATTCATCAAGCAGAAGAAATGATGAATGAAGATGATGAAGAACTAAAGGAAATGGCACAGATGGAACTAGATGAGTGTGTTCCTGAAAGAGAATCGCTTTTAGAAAGAATTCAAAAGATGTTGATTCCTAGAGATCCTGAAGATGGAAATGACGTCATCATGGAAATTCGTGGTGGTGCTGGTGGAGATGAAGGAAATATCTTCGCGGGTGATTTGTATAGAATGTATACAAGATATGCGGAAAGCAATGGATGGAAAGTACAAGTGATGGAAGCTTCAGTATCAGAAGCTGGTGGTTTTTCTCAAATCGTGTTTTCAATCAAAGGAACAGATGTTTATAAAGCATTGAAGTGGGAATCTGGGGTTCATAGAGTGCAGCGTGTGCCTAAGACAGAAACGCAAGGTAGAATTCATACATCAACTGCGACTGTTTTGTGCCAACCTGAAATTGAAGAAGATGATTTTGAATTGAACATGAGTGATTTAACATTTGAAACACATCGTGCTTCAGGTGCTGGTGGTCAGCATATCAATAAAACAGATAGTGCTGTTAGAGTTGTGCATGTTCCTACGGGTATTACAGTGAATTGCCAAGAAGGTAGATCCCAAATTGAAAACAGAGAAACTGCGATTCGTATTATTCGTGCTAGAGTCTATGAAGAAATGCAGAGAGAAAAAGAAGAAGCTGCAGGTAAGGAAAGAAGAGCGAAAATTGGTACGGGTGATAGAAGTGAAAAGATTCGTACATACAACTATCCTCAAAATAGAGTGACAGATCATAGAATTCATTTCTCAGTAAATCATTTAGATCAAATCATGGAAGGTAAATTACAAGAAGTGATTGATGCGTTACAAACAGAAGAAGAAAAGAGAAAGTTAGAGGTGTCTGAATGACAACATTCTCTAAAATCGTAAGAGAGTATGAAAAACAATGTGATAACAAAGATATTCCACAAGAAACAGTTATGGCATATCTAACAGAATTATCACAAAGAGAAAGATATGATCTTTATCTGCATTATGAAGATGAAATGCCTATAGAATTAGAGAAAGAATTTATGAATGGCATGCAAAGAATTCTAAACTATGAACCAATGGAACATGTCTTAGGATATTCTTGGTTCTATGGATATAAGATGATCGTTAATGAAGATGTATTGATACCTAGACCCGAAACGGAAGAACTTTGTGCGAATATTCTAGCTAGAATGGATGAACGTTTTCCTGATAAAAAAGAAATTGTTTGTGCAGATATAGGAACAGGATCTGGTGCTATTGCTATTGTTTTGGCGAAGGAAGAACCTAAAGTGAAAATGATGGCTACGGATATTTCAGAAGAAGCAGTTCAAACTGCGAAAAAGAACGCAGTGAACAATGAAGCTGATATTACATTTGTGACAGGTGATATGTTACAACCACTCATGGATCAAAATATTAAATTAGATGTGTTAGTTTCTAATCCACCTTATATTCCACAAGAAGAAGTGATGGAAAAGAGTGTTATTGATTATGAACCACATGTTGCCTTATTTGGTGGTGAAGATGGATTGAAGTTCTATAAAGAAATCTTTAAGAATTGTAGAAAAGTCTTAAATGATAAAGCATTCATGGCATTTGAAATGGGATGGGATCAAAGAGAAAAAATGTCTAAGCTTGTAGAAGAAATGCTTCCTGGATGTAAGTATGAAATTCTCAAAGACATGAATGATAAAGATAGAATGTTATTTGTGTATTTTGATTAAAAAAGCAACCTTGTTAGGAGGAAAACAAATGAAAAAAATCACTTTATATCATGGTAGCCCAAACAAGGTTGTTGAACCAAAGTATGGATTTGGCAATGATAAACATGATTACGGAAATGGATTTTATCTTGCTGAAAATATTGAACTCGCAAAAGAATGGGCTGTTTGTAGACCTGATGAAACGAGTGGATGGGTTCATCAATATGAATTAGATATAACAGATTTAAAGGTGTTGGATTTCACAGAATACAATGTACTATCTTGGTTAGCAGAACTAATGAAGCATAGAGATGCTTCTGATTCAAAACGATATAAAGTTTTATCGAAGAAATTCATTGAGAAATATGGAATTGATACAAGTTCATATGATGTTATAAAAGGCTGGAGAGCAAATGCATCGTATTTTTACATCGCAAAGGAATTTGTACGAGATAACATTGATATTGAAATTCTTGAAGAGTTACTGTCATTGGGTGGATTAGGTATCCAGTATTGTATAAAGACTGAACTTGCATATGAAAAACTATCGGAAGTAAATGATGGACTATTAAAAGTTGACTATAACGAATTCAATGAAAAGTACAATGAACGTGATGTAAACGCAAGAAAAAAGATGCGTGAATTAGTTGACTCAGATGCCAATAAAGTAACAAATGTATTTAGTACATTGTTTAAGGAGTGATTGTGATGGTGGCATATTCAGAAGCGTATTTAAATGATGTTGTTGAAACGCAAGGGAAATTATTTGATTTGGTATCACAGAATTATCCTGATAAAGATACTGCTGATTTCATTAATTCTTATATGATTAGCAAAACAAGAAAAAGTATTGATGATTCACAAGCTTATGTAAATACAATGAATGCATCAGAATTATGGAACTATTTTTGTAAGACGGATGATTTTCATCTAAAAGATGGAAAAGCAATTGTAGGATTTATGCCAGATTGGATAGGAGAGTTTTATGCTTATTATCAATGGTATTACAATATTCCAAGCAGTGAAGTTATAAAGAAAGTTCCCTTAAGCTTTTTAATGAAAGCATACAATGGTCTTCATGATTTAGAACTTGAATTAGCAGTTGAAAAAGTTGGTGATGGGCAATGAGTATTGTTTGTTTCCATAATCCAGATGAAGAAAATGGATATTTAAGTAATTGGTATTTAAGTGAATTTACAATCAATGAGATAACCTTTTCTTCTATGGAACAGTATATGATGTATCAAAAAGCGATATGTTTTAATGATGTAGATATCGCTAATAAAATACTTGCGACAGATGATGTTTCTAACATAAAAGAATTTGGTAGACAAGTTAAAAACTACAATGATAATTATTGGAATGGTGTTCGCCAAATCATTGTGTATAAAGGATTATTAGAAAAGTTTTCTCAGAATGAAAGCCTAAAAGATAAACTCAAAGAAACACATAATAGCATCCTAGCTGAATGTGCAGTTCGAGATAGAATATGGGGTATAGGTTTATCAATGACTGATCCAAAACGATTAGAAATAGATCAATGGAATGGTCAAAACCTCCTTGGATATGCATTGATGATGGTACGTGAGAATCTACAATAAACACAAAAATAGTCATACAACCTATGAAGGAAGTATGGCTTTTTTAGATGGGCGTTGTAGAAACACCTATGGAATTATCTTTATTTGAGTTTCACTACAATGTCGAAAGCAAAATTTACCTCATAGGTTAATTTTGAAATTGACATGTGAATCAGTGAATGATATTCTATTTTTACCTTAACAACAAACAAAAGAGGTGGTGAGGTGAAAATAACGTACAAGAATAAGAAAATCGAAAAAGAGTGTACGAATGTTAAAGTTAGTGACAAAACTTACGGAAAACAGATGACTGAAAAAATCCATATGCGAATAGATCAGATTACTTCAGCAGATACGATTGAAATGATGATTCAATACCATATCGGTAGATGTCATTCACTTGCAAATAATCGTAAAGGTCAATATGCAATGGATTTGGTGCATCCGTATAGACTAGTTTTCGAAAAACATGGAGATGAAATTCAAATAGCACATATTTTAGAAATTGTAGATTATCATTGAAAAATGTGATGATTGGGAGGAATAACAATGACAAGGAGTCGTAATTACATTGCAACGCCACCTGGAGCAACAATCAAAGAACAACTAAATGATAGAGGAATGAGTCAGAAAGAATTTGCTGCAAGAATGGATATGTCGGAAAAGCATATCAGCAGACTGATTAATGGCGATGTTCAGTTAACTTCAGAAGTGGCTATTAGATTAGAAATGGTACTAGGAGTGCCCGCAAAGTTTTGGAACAATTTAGAAGCTATTTATAGGGAAAAATTAAACAAAGTAGAAATGGAAAATACAATGCAAGAAGATGAGATCTTAGCGAAACAATTTCCTTATAGTGAAATGGCTAGATATGGATGGGTTCCACCCACTAAGATTACAAAAGAAAAAGTTATAAACCTTAGAAAATTCTTTGGGGTAGTAAAGCTTTCACTTTTAGAAAACATTCAAATCACTAAAATTGCTTACCGAAGATTATCTGTCACAAAAAAAGGAGATTTAGCTTTGCTAGCATGGGTTCAAGAAGCAAAAATTGAATCTGGAAATATATCGACTGCACCAATAAATGTTAAAGGTTTGATGGATAGCATTCCTGAGATGAGAAAAATGACTTTACAAACACCTGATGAATTTTTTTATCGACTGAAAGAAATTTTGGCGGAGAATGGGGTTGCACTTGTTTTTTTGCCACATTTAAAAGGAACCTTTCTTCATGGAGCGACTTTTATGGATGGAACTAGATTTGTTGTTGGCTTAACCACAAGAGGAAAAGATGCTGATAGATTTTGGTTTAGTTTTTTTCATGAGCTTGCACATATTATATTAGGACATGTTGGTAAAATAGATGAAATCACAGAACGTGACGAGAAAGACGCGGATAATTGGGCAAAAGATAATTTGATATCTGAAGCACAATTCAATGAATTTAAAAAATGTGCAAACTATACTTCTTCGAGTATTGTTTCTTTTGCTGGAAATGTTGGAGTTGCTCCTGGAATTGTTGTGGGAAGGCTTCAGAATGAAGGGATTATTAAGCATAACATGTTAAATGATTTGAAAGAACAATATGTAATATCTGATTAATCTAAACATACGAAGTCATACAACCTATGAAGGAAGTATGGCTTTTTTAGATGCGGCGTTGTAAAAAACGTTGCAGAAAGCGTTGCAAAAGCGTGCAATAAAAAAAGGAAATCAGATTAATATTTGTGAAAAAATCACAAATACAAATTGAATAAAGCTTCTTTTGAATGTATAATGCGAATATAGGAGGAATGATATATGCTACTAAGATTTAAAGTTTGCAACTATAGATCCATAAGAGATGAGGTAGTTTTAGACTTTGAGGCTGTTGGCTTAGCTGATGCAAAAGAATGTCTTTTAAACTATAAAAATGATGATTATCTTCCAGTGATATCTATTAATGGAAAGAATGGTGGTGGTAAGAGTAATATCATTAGAGCTATGTGGCTTGCTGTACAGTTCATAAAGAATGCCCAGAGAACACAACATGAAGATGCTGAGGTCCCAGTAAGACCTTTTGAATTAGATGATATTTCAAAAGAAAAACCAAGTGTGTTTTCTTTTGAATATGTAAATGAAGGTATATGGTATGATTATGGCTTTTCTGCAACTCGTAAAGAGATAGCAGAGGAACATCTATATTGGGCACCTAAAGGTCAGAAGTCTGTTATCTTTGATAGAAAATATCAAGAATTTACTTTTCCGGCGAATAATGAGAAAAGATTAAAAGAGATGATTAGTAAGGCTGTTGCCTCAAATCAACTTTATTTTACTGTTTGTTGCACCATGAATTATGAACCTGCTATAAATGCAATGCAGTGGTTTAGACATAAGTTGTTTTTCTCTAGAGATTATTCTGACTTGGGAAAGAATATTATTGATTATAGTGATGATACAAAAATGCTTCAATCAGTAGTGAATATTGCGAAGGTTGCAGATCTTGGTATATCCGATATGCGCTTTGAAATCAATAATCAAGAATTTTTAAATGTTGATGAACTTCCAAAGAATCTCTCTTTTGAACAAAAAGAAGCAATAGAAAAAGCAATGAATACGTTTAGACAGAGTTTATTAGGTGATGCAGATACAGTAAATGGTAGTTTCCAGTATAATGAACTCAAAGCAATTTCTTTACATAAGGGAGTTGATTCTAACGGAAATGTTAAAGAGTATCCATTGAGCTTAGGTGATGAATCTGATGGAACAATAAGGCTAATGGCAAGAGCGACTGCTATGGAGGCAGCTCTTCGAGTGGGTGGAGTATTTATCATAGATGAAATCGAAGATAGGATTCATCCTTTATTAGTTGAATACATTATCAATAAATTTCAAAAACATAATACAGGAGAAGCACAACTTTTATTCACCACACATAGCACTGATATTATGAATCGTAATATGTTAAGACGTGATCAGTACTATCTTGTGGACAAAGATAGTAGAAGTGGAGCTACTTCCTTATATTCTGTTGCTGACTTTTCTGTTCGAAATGACGAAAAGATAGGGAAAGCATATTTGCTTGGTAAGTATAGAGCAATTCCATTTGTGGGTGAGGAATAAGCTATGGCTAGAAAGACTAAGAATATCTCTCGAAATAAATATATCATAGTATTTTGGGAAGGTGAGAGCGAAGAAGAATATTTTAAATTTCTGCGACAAGAATTCCATGAAAAAGCGAATGTAAAGGTTCATTCTAGGAAAGGCACCTTTGCTATGGCAAAAAAAGCATTTTCTTCTAAAGGAGAGTATGGAGATGATATTTCTTATGTAGATGAAATTTGGCTTGTATTTGATACTGAGCCAGAACTGAGACAAAAGTGGGATGAATATTGGAAGATTGTTGAAAATATAAGAAAGAAATGTAAAAATGCTAGGGTTCGCCTTCTAATGACCAAGGGATGTATAGAATATTTCTTTTTACTTCATTTTGAAAAGACAGCTCCAGTGATAATTTTACCTACAGATAAAGAAAAAGTATTAAGAAAATTAAAATCGAAATATTGTGGTGAGTACGAAAAAGGTGATAGAAAATCCACTTGGGAAATTGCAAAGAAATATTGTTTGGCTATAGAGAATGGAAATTGGAGCCTTAATAGGATTGAAAATGAAATATCTTTAGCAAAAGATGAAGATGAAAGATATAAAATTCTTTATTCAACAGATAGTACGTTTACCAATACTCAGGAAGCAATAGAATATTTAAAATCTTTGAGATAAAACAAACAGTGAAACAGTCAATCAAATGAAAGTTTCTATAAACGATGCATAAAAAAGTATTAAACATGTTGGATCAGCATCATAAGAAATTGATGTAATAAA
>CAVFDO010000079.1:0-10216 GCA_963621095.1 bacterium | reverse complement strand
AAAAGAAGAAGACGGTACGTATTCTCCACGTATGAAATGCTCTGATTCTGCATCTAAAGCTATTATTCCAGGTAAATTAATGGCTTGGCGTATTTATGATGAAGAAGGAAAAGGACAAGCTGATATTATCTCTTTAGACGATGAAGAAATCATAGAAGGACAAGAAATTACAGTTTATGATATGAATCCTGATGCATTTCATCATTCTAGAACTATCAAACCTATCAAAGTAGAAAAGATTTTAGTCCCACATATTATCAATGGTGAACTAGCGATGGATCTTCCATCAATTAAAGAAAAGAAAGAATTCATTAAAGATCAATTAGAAAATAAAGTTTGGGAATCAGAACTGAGACCAAAGATGCCTCATACACATTATGTTGATTTGACAGAAAAAGTATATGAATTAAGAGAAAAAATGTATCAAAAACTACATGGAGGTTCTCTTGATTAAGGCGTTGGTTTTTGGTGGAGCTTTTAATCCTCCTACAAATGCACATATTCAATTAGCTGAATTCGCAAAAAATAAAACGAATAGTGATGTTGTTTTATTTGTTCCTAGTAAAATGACGTATATCAAAAATGAACAAAAAAAAGACTTTGCTTTTTCAGATGAAATGCGTTTGGAAATGTTAAATCAGGTTGCGAAAAATCGTGATTGGATGATTGTAAGTGATTATGAAATTCATCTTGAACAACAGCCTAGAACATATTTCACTTTAAAACATTTAAAAGAACAAGGTTATACATGTAAATTACTATTTGGTTCTGATAAATTAGATGAATTAGAAAATGGGTGGAAACATATTGAAGAAATATGTAATGAATTTGGTATTGTTTGTTTAGAAAGAAATCATGATGATTGTAAAACAATGATTCTAAATAATTCATTTCTTTGTCAATATCAAGCAAATATAGAAATAATTGATACACCAGATGATTTTCAAATGGTTTCTTCTACACTTGTTCGTAAATACTTTATTGAAAAAGAGTATTCAAAAATTGATACTTTAATTCCAAAAGAGTTAAATGGATTAAGAGATTTGGATAGGAAGGATTTTTATGATGAATAAGATGATTAAAGTAGGAAATGTTGTTCCATCTTTGAAGGTAGCTGATGTTACTTATAATACAAAGCAAATTATAGAAACAATTCAAAATTACTATGATTGTGGGATTTTATTATTTCCTGAATTATCTGTATGTGGGTATACATGTGCAGATCTTTTTGGTAGTCAATTATTATTAGATGCTTGTCAATCAGCATTGTTAGAAATTTCTAAAGTAACGGAAAGCCTTGTTGTAGTAGGCGCACCACTCCGTAAAGATCATTGTTTATATAATTGTGCTGTATTCATGTCGAATGGTGAAATTAACGCTGTGATTCCTAAAATTAATATTCCGACATACTCTGAATTTTATGAAGAAAGATGGTTTACTTCAGGAAAAGATATTAAAGATTCATTGATTCAAATTGGAAATCTAGAAGTTCCTTTTGGAACAAATCTTTTATTAGAAGATGTTCATTCTAATGCAGTTGTTGGATGTGATATTTGTGAGGATTTATGGGTTCCTGATAAGCCTAGTACACATGCTTGTTTAGCTGGTGCGAATATTATTGTGAATTTAAGTGCTTCTGATGAACTTATTGGAAAACAAGAATATCGTAGAAATATGGTTTCACAACAATCTAGTAGTTGTTATTGTGCATATTGTTATGTTTCTAGTGGGGTAGATGAATCTTCTACAGATCTTGTTTTTTCTGGACACTCACTGATTTATGAAAATGGAAAACAATTAACAGATTCTATTTTTACTGATAGAACACATGTTGATACAGCTTTGATAGATTTAGATACGATTACATATAATCGTCAACATCAAAATACATTTGGATATGAAATTGGATATACAAGAGTATCTTGTTTGATTTTATCTATTGGTAATTGTGAAGACATTTCTGTAGAACAATTAGTTTCTATATTTCAAAAAGAAAATTATAAGATTGCCAGAAATCCATTTGTACCTAATGATGATCTTGAAAGAGAAAATAGATGTAAAAAAATCTTACAAATTCAAGCCAATGGGCTTGCGACTAGAGTTCGCGCAACGCATATCAAAAATCTTGTGATTGGTATTTCTGGTGGGTTAGATAGTACACTGGCTTTAATTGTGTGCCGTGAAGCACAGAAAATTTGTAAAGATATTCATATTATTGGATACACTATGCCTAATCAAGGAAATACAAGTTCTTTGACATATAATAACGCAATCGCATTAATGAAAAGATTGGATGTTGAGTTGCGTGAATGTGCAATTGGAGAAGGTGTAAAACTTCATCTTGAAGAATTAGGACATGGAAATTCATATCAAGGAGAAGGGGATACAACATACGAAAATGCCCAAGCAAGATATCGTACGTATATTTTAATGGATGCCGCCAATATGGAAAATGGTCTTGTTGTTGGAACAGGTGATTTGAGTGAACTTGCTTTAGGATGGTGTACATATAATGGTGATCATATGTCTATGTATGGTGTGAATACTTCTGTTCCTAAAACATTAGTTCAATACATCTGTAGAAGCTATGCATATTCTTGTGGGGATGATAAGTTAAAAGAGATTTTATTAAGTATTATTGATACTCCAATTTCTCCAGAACTAACGCCTTCGTCTAATGGTAAAATCGCACAAAAGACTGAAGAAAAGATTGGGAAATATGATCTGAATGATTTCTTTTTATTCTATACATTACGATATGGTTTTACCCCAAGTAAATTGGTTGCTTTTGCGTTACATGCATACGATGAATTAACAAAAGATGACATTAAAGATGCATTGATTCGCTTCTATAATAGATTTTTCCATCAACAATTTAAACGAAGTTGTTTACCGGATGGCCCTAAAGTTGGATCTGTCACTTTATCTCCAAGAGGAGATTGGAGAATGCCAAGTGATGCATCTGTTGAATTATGGATAGAGGAAACAAAAAAAGCATGAGTGAGTTAAAGTGGGAAAAAGTAAAAGAAGAACATATTGTTCAAGACCGATGGATTGATTTTCGTAAAGCAACATATCGCTTACCAAATGGAAAAGAATTTGGACCTTTTTATCAATATTCTAGAAGAAGTTATTCTGTTATTGTCGCAAGAAATAAAGATGGTAATTTTATTTGTGTAAAACAGTTTCGTCATGGAATCAATCAAGTGACAGTTGAATTTCCTGCAGGAGGTATAGAAACGAAGAATCATGAATACGATAAAATTGGCGCGGAAGATGCTATAGAGTGTGCGAAAAGAGAATTACTTGAAGAAACAGGTTATAAATCAAACAATTGGAAACATTTAATTACAATTCCAAGTAACGCAACAATTGCGGATAATTATGCATATTGTTATTTCGCAGATCAATGTGAAAAAGTATCAGATTTAAATTTAGATGATACAGAATTTTTAGAAGTTCAAATTTATACAGAAAAGGAAATTCAAGAAATGATTACGCATCAACAATTTCCTCAAGCCATTCACGTGATGGCATTTCTGTTAGCTTCAAAGTATTTTTGATGAAGGAGTGTTTATGGCAGTTCAATATCAATATCAAGATCAACAATCAAATACACAACAAGAATATGAACAACCGATCCCAAAAAAACGTAACTTTGATATAAAAAAATACATCAAAAATGTATGTATCGTCGGTTCTATTTTAGGAATCATTGGTTATGGTTGTTCTTACATTGCTGATTCAGTAATAGATAATCAAAAATATTTATCTTCTACAGATGAAATTGTTATAGGAGATGGTATAATCGATCAATCATTAACGAATGAATTTACATTAAATGGACAATATTATTCTTTTCCTTGTACACTACAGACATTTTTAAATGATGGATGGACTTATACTGACTATTCAAGTGATTTAGAAAATCAAAAAATTAAAAAGGATCAATACGAATATATTTATTTGAAAAATGATGAAGGGCAAGAAATTTCATTGCGTGTTTCTTCTCCAACAGGAAAGAAAATTCCAATGAATGAAGCTTATGTTTTATCATTGAATAGTTATGATACGTATGATGTAGATACGGTAGATATTACAATTTCTGGTGGCGTTTCTACAGGTATGAAATGTAGTGATTTAGATGCGTTGATTGATGAGAATGAGTGGAAGCATTATAAATCTACAACAAGCAATAATTGGTATTACAGTTTAGAAGTTACGGATAAAGATAATCCGTACGAAATTTCATATTCAATCAATACAGAAAAAGTGAATGATACAAGAATTGTGAAAGATATATCGATTCAAGCATATGAAAATTATGATTATAAGAAATAGAGGATGTTATGGAAGAAAAATTTAGTATATTAAAGAAAAATGGTAGAGTAATTCGTGGTATAAAATTACATGAAAATCAAATGAATTCTAGACCGATAATTTTATCTCATGGATTTACAGCAGATATGCGTAGTGTATATGCTGATGCGAAAGAATTCATGAAAGAAGGATATATTTGTTATATCTTTGATTTTTGTGGTGGTGGATTTGAAACAATTAGTGATGGCAACTTTCATTCAGAAATGACACCATTAACAGAAGTTGATGATTTAGATGATGTAGTTCAATATGTACAAAAAGATACGCAAGTAAATTCAAATTTATTAACATTAATTGGTTATTCGCAGGGTGGATTTGTATCGGCTGTTTATGCTTCTAGACATCCTGAAATGATTGAACGATTAATATTGAATTATCCAGCCTTCTGTATTCCAGATGACGCAAGAAATGGCTCTATGCAAATCATTCAATTTGATCCAAAGAATATTCCTGATTTTATTGGAGAAGGGAAAATGAAGTTGAATGGAGAATACGCTAGAAGTGTTCTTAATTTTAACATGTATGAAGAAATAAAAGGATATACAGGTAATGTATTATTAAATCATGGAGATGCAGACGCAATTGTTCCAATTTCTTACAGTAATCAAGCAAAAGAAGTTTATGGAGAACAATGTGAGTATCATATCCTAAAAGGTGCACCACATGGCTTTCATGAAGAACCATACTTTACAGAATCTATTAACTACATGAAAGAATTTCTGAAAAAATGAAAGAATTAGAGTAATTGTCTAATCAATACTTTGTTCATCTGTTAACCCCCTAGTGCAATCAGTATAGAACTAGGAGTGTAAGTTACTGTACCTGATTTGGTGTAATAAAGATATTTATCAAAAAATTCAGTTTACAATTCATCCTCGACTGAGAAATAATCATTTCAGTCGGGGTGTTTTTGTATAAAGAACAGAAGCTATCGTTCATAATGTACACTATGTAATACTTTGTGTTACCGCTATAAAGTGATAATTAAATTATTCATTCCAAATGTATTTACATATTCAACTGATTTCGCACTTTTCATAACAACACGAATGCCTAGATTTTTCTCGGGATGCTCTGGATCATATTTACAAGTATTATACTTTTCAACAATATCAAATTTTCTACAATTATCACGTAAACGAATATTTATATTGTTATCTGAAATAGAAATAAAAACGTCAATAGAAATTTTTCTTCTTTTTTGTGAAGTATTATGTTCAAAAATATTGCAAGCTATTTCCTCATAGCATAGCGCTACAAACATAGCTCTTTTTTCATCAATTTCATGTTGTATACAAAAAGAATGAATATCTTCTGATGTTTTGACGATTTGATTAATTGCATCTTCTCCTTCATCAATTCTTTGAACAATTTTATCATTGTCATTGATATTACATTCTTCTGGTATTGGAAATAATAACTCTATACCATTTTTCTTGCTTTCAAAATATTCCATTGTGATTGCAGTAACTATTGTAAGTAAAGATGCTACTGGAAAAGCCATCCATATACCGGAGATTCCAAATAAGTTACCTAATACAAATATAGAGATTACCAAATAAACTAGTCTACTTAGTAGACTAAGTAAATTGGAACGATTTATTTTTCCAATTCCTTGTGCATAAGATTGAATTACTTCACTAATCGCTAATAAAGGTGTGTTTATTGCAATGCAACGAATTGCGACAATTAAATAATTTCTAACCTGTAGATTATCGTTTACATAAAGTTCAGCAATAGGAACGGCCAAAATGTAGATTATGAAAGCAAATAAAACTTCAATAAACAGAACACGTTTCATACTGGATTTTCGCAACGTATTAAGCGCATCTTTGTTTTGTTCTCCAACGTATAAAGTAGTTAGTAAAATAAAGGCTGCTCCAATACCATTTGATAGACATTCTGTAATATTTGAAAAATTATTTCGCATAGACATTGCACTCATGGCAGTACCACTACCAATAGTAATTACAATGGTATTAACGAGGATTGGTCGAAGTGTATTACATGTCCGTCTTACAAAAATTGGTATTCCGATTTCTACAATATCAATAAGATACTTTATATTACAGATTCTTATAGAAGGATATATGATTGGCTTCATTAATAATGGAACAAGAATTATAAAGAATCCTAACCACTGAGCAATGCTTGTTGCAAGTCCCATGCCAAAAAGACCTAATCCAGTTTTTACGGCAATTAAATCTAATACAATATCTGATAATGCAATTGTAGCAATTGATATTCCAACATATTTTATTTTACCTTCCGATTGAGCAATTGGTGTTAATACAGGTACAAGAATAAAAGCGGGAACTCCAAGAGAAAGGCCAATTAAATTATTTTTAGCATCGGCATACAGATTAGCAGCATTTCCTCTAGCACCCAATAGCTGTACAATAGGGCCAGCCGCAAAGAAAAGTAACAGGAATAAGACAACGGAAAGAAAGATTGATACTGTGATAGCGGTTGAAAGAGCAATTCTTGCTTTTTCTTTTTCACCTTTCCCTAAAAAATCAATAAACAATTTTTGTGTTCCTAGCATTAACATGCCAGAAAAAACTCCGATAATACTGAAAAAAGGCTGCGTAATTCCTGAGGCTCCCATTGCCATACTTCCAAGAAAAATACTTGTTATAAGTCCATCAATAAAACCAGTACCTTGTTGTGATAATGCTTGGCAAATCATAACTGCACAAGTTTCTCGAAATAACTTTTTTTGAATCAAACTTTCTTTGCTTTTATTGTTCATCGTCTATGACCTTTCTTATACGTAATGAATATTTTCTATTCTTTACATTAGCTATAAATTAGCGAGGATTATCTCATGAAAAAAATAAAGGAATTAATTTTCCTTCACTTTTTAAATTTGTTTGATTCCTTGTACAAAGGTTTGTTCTACAGAATAATCATCTTTTAATACAACGATATTAGCGTCATATCCTGCGCAAATTCTACCAATATGATCGTCTTCTTTTAATAATCGAGCAGGATTGATAGTACAAGAATTGATTGCTACATCGAATGGAACAAGTGCTTTTTCAACTAAATTTCTTAGGCCTTCATTCATTTTCATTGTAGAACCAGCTAAATTTTTTCCTTTAACTAAATGAGCACTTCCATCTGGATAGATGACAACATCATGTCCACCAAAATCAAATACTTGTCCAGGTTCAAATCCTTTGCACATCAAAGCATCTGATATCATGATACATTTATCAGGATCTTTTGTTTTGAAGAAAATATTTAAAGCTTCAGGTGTAGAATGATTACAGTCACATATGATTTCAGAATATAAATCATGTAATCTAAGTGCACATCCTACCAGTCCATTTTCTCTATGAGAGAAAGGAGTCATTGCGTTATAAGTATGTGTTATAGATTTTGCGCCATTGGCAACTGCCATTAATGCTTGGTGAAATGTTGTATCAGAATGTCCCATAGATACTACTACACCATGACTAGAAGCATATTTTGTTAGGGCGAAATCAGTATCATGTTCACAAGCCATTGTTATGACTTTGATTAATCCATTTGCAGCTTCTTGATATTGTTTAAATTCTTCTACATTAGGAGAAACAATAGCTTCAGGAGGTTGTGCACCTTTGTGTTTCATATCTAAATAAGGTCCTTCGAAATGAATGCCTAAGATTCTAGCACCTTCATAATCGTTTGCCTCATGTACTTTCGCAACGTTTTTGACTGCTTTTTCTAACACTTTATGAGATTGTGTAAGGGTAGTAGCTAAAAAACCTGTAACGCCTTCTTTCACAATTCCTTTTGTCCAATTTCTTAGACCTTGTTCATCTGCGGTGTCTGTATCAAATCCATATGCACCATGACAATGGATATCAATGAAACCAGGGACGATTCTATCTGTTCCATAATCAATATCAGCTTCTATTTCATCGTATGAATAGATATGATTGATTTTTCCATCCACAATTTCTAGACAAGCTGGTGTAAATACACCTGTGATATAAACTCGTTTACTTTTAATGATCATTGTATATTACC
The DNA here is from genome assembly GCA_963621095.1 of bacterium. Classification (GTDB taxonomy): domain Bacteria; phylum Bacillota_I; class Bacilli_A; order Erysipelotrichales; family Erysipelotrichaceae; genus Bulleidia. The sequence continues at coordinate 1,819 of CAVFDO010000079.1, read as the reverse complement.
TCGATAGATAAAGTTTATCATAATTTGATATAATAGAAACGCACGAAAGAAAGGAAATTATAAATTATGTCAGTTTTACCTTTAATCATGGTACTGATCATTGTGTTAGATAAATATTGTTTTACACATGTTCTACAAAGACCATTGATTACTTGTACTTTATTAGGAGCTTGTTTAGGGCATACAACAGAAGCAATGATTGTAGGAGGAACTTTAGAACTTTATTATATTGGTTATGAAGCCTATGGAGAATACGCACCAGTATCTTCTGGATTCTTCATTAGTTCATTGACTGCAACGTATTTAGTATCTAATGGCACAGATTCTTCGACTGCTATTTCTACTGCGTCTTCCATTTTAGTTTTAGGGTTATGTGTGGAATATTTGTTATCTTTAGTGAATTTAGTATTTGTTCCATCCGTTCGTAAAGACGCTGAAAAGGGAAACATTAAATCAATTGGAGTGAAACTACTCGTGAGTGTTGTTCTTGCGTGTATTGTTTATGTAGGATACTGCTATGTTTTAGCTAGTAAACTAGACTCTATTCAAACAGTGTTAACTACTTTTGTTTCAACATATCCTTATGTTTTATCTGGTATGCATGCGATTGCGATTTTGATGCCTTGTATTGCTTTTGCAATCTTATTAAGAAATATTGGTTTCAAAGACGTACCAGGTGCATTATTTGCAGGTATTGCGGTTGGATTGTTGGTGATTTGTTCAACAAGTACTACGATTTCTGGAACAGTTGTCGCTTGTATTGCGATTGCTTTAGCTTGTTATGACTATCATCATTCTCGAAATGAAAGTATAGTTTCAAGTCAAAAAGAAGAAAAAGTTACTAATACAATTAAAGGAGGTGCAGAAAAATGGTGGTAGGAACAGGCATTTATGAAAATCAAAACGAAGCATATCCTTTAGATAAGAAAATTTTGAATAAGGTTGCGTTACGTTCTTTATTGATTTCTGCAGGAAAGAATGCTGAAACAGGGGAAGCAAATGGATGGTGTTGGGCATTAGCACCAGCATTAAAAAAGATTCATGAAAATGAAACAGATTTAAAGCTTAGCTTAGGACATCATTTAGAATATGTAGAAACAGGATCTTTCTTTTCTACTTTATCGATGGGTGTTGTTTTATCTTTAGAAGCTCAAAAAGCTGATTTAGAAACAATTCGTTCTACAAGAACAACAATGAATGTTTTGTGTAATAGTTTATCGCATTCTATAATGTCATTATTTATATTGTCATTGATTTCTGTTGCTTGTTGTTCTTATGCAATCAATGGAAACTATTTACCTGTTATTATCTTTGTTATTTTAGCTTTATTCTTAACATTAATTCTTAGATTTAAGCTATTACAAGTAGGTTATAACAATGGCACAAAAATCATGGAAAAAGCGATTAAACAAAAAGATGCTTTAAAACACGCTACTCAAATGATGGGTGTATTCACAATTGGTAGTTTAATTATCTTAAATAGTAGATATGCTTTTATATCAAACGTATTTGTGAATTGTGTACAACTTTCTTCTTTACAAACAATTCTATCTATGCCTTATATTCCAGCTATTATAGCGATACTAATGACATATATATTTTATGTTCTTCTTACAAAGAAGAATTGGTCAATTATGAAATGTGTATTGGTAGTAATTGTTGTAGGAATTATGATTGGTTTGATTGGTATGCTTGTATATCAAGGAACTGTTCTTTAAAGATAAAGATTATAAAAGAGATGTATTGTGATACATCTCTTTTTAACGAATATCTAAAAATAGTTGTGGTTGGCATTATGCAGTAAAGATGTCTAGGATAA
>CAVFDO010000078.1:0-10224 GCA_963621095.1 bacterium | reverse complement strand
TAACTTTTTATCTCTTCATAATTTTTTAGTTACACATTTTTTTCAAAGTTAAGGAAATATAATGAAATTGTTTTATTTTACAGTAAAAGGAGAAAGTTTTATGTCTTATACTATTAAACAAGTTTCAGAAAAAATGAATATTCCTATTTCTACAATCCGTTATTATGATAAAAAAGGTTTACTCCCTTTTTTAGAAAAAGCTGAAAGTGGTTATCGTTTATTTAAAGATAGTGACATTCAAATGTTACAAGTAATTAATTGTTTTAAAAGTACAGGAATGTCTATTGCAGAGATGCAAAAGTTTGTAGAAATGGTTAAAAGAGGCGATGAATCTTTGCAAGAAAGATATGATTTATTTTTAGAACGACAAAAAATTGTCCAAAAAGAACTTGATGAGCTAGAAAAGCAAATGCAAGTTATCCGTCATAAACTATGGTATTATAAAACTGCTATCGAAGCAGGAAGTGAAAATATTCATAAGCAAAATAATATAAAATGTAACGAATAAAGCATGAAAAAAGATTGGAATTTTATTACTGACTGTAGTTATTATTCCAATCCTTTTCTTGAAGATCTGAATTAATTTCCTAATATTTAATCTTATCAAGCAAACAGGCATTGTAATCCATTAAAAACATATTCATAAGTATATGGATAATCGTGACGATTGCCTTCTACTGTATAGTACATAAGATTGCCATCTGCAAAACCCTCCTCTGTATACGCAAAGGCATTTTCCATAGTTTTCATTGCTTCTATTTGAGATGTTAATGAATGATACGCAAGATCTTCTGTTCCTGTTGCAGCAAAGATATAATACTCATTTTTATCATAACCAGAATTTAGCGCAGCATTTGCAACAGTAGTTGCGTCCGTTACATCCGTTGAACCATCTCCTCCTAATGTCAATCCTCCACTCATAGGCAAAAAATATTCAAAACGGTCTATTCCTTCAACAAAAACATGCCACGTCGTAGTTCCACCAGCAGAAAAGCCCCCAAATGCACGATGAGAACGTGATTCTGCAAATCCTGAATCTGTCGTGTTTAGTGCATAAGTATGGTAATGGCTTTCTATTACAGGCATCAAATCATTTTTTATCTCTTTTGAATAAAATATTGAAGTTGTGTCATGATACCATTCATTTCCAGAAGAGAGATAAGGCATGATAATAATTAAAGGTGGTATCAATTTACTTTCTATCATATTGTCAATTAGATTTTTAAAATTTTCACCATACTCATACATCCAAGTTCTTTCATCACCATAAGCACCATGTTGGAGATATAAAATGTTATATCTAATTTCAATATTATTTTGATTATACCCATATGGCAAATAAACAATTGCGCTTTTCTGAATAGAATTACCACTAGATATATAATCTTTTGTATCATAAGTACAAGTTTCTAATAAACCTTGCTGTGTTGATTTTTCATAAAAATTTTCTGGTACTGTGCTAAGTTCTATATTTCTCATATAATCTATATCTCTTTTTAAATTTGTTTGGCTTGTGATTATCATTTTTTTCTCTTCACGATTACTTTTTTCATCTTTATTTTCTTTAGATACAATCATTTCACTAACCGCACTCCCTCCATGAGATGAGCTGCAACCAATGAAAACAATTGATAGAACCAAAATAGTTTTGATAAGTATTTTGTTTTTCATGAAATAACCTCATTCTTTTAATTGTTGTGATCTAAATTTAAATTTTTACACTTTTGTAACCAATTCACTATATTCCAAAATATTGGTATATTTTTTCCATTTTTTCTTGTTGTTTCACATGAAAAGGACATCTTTGATTACAATGATTACATTTCAAACAATCCCCTGCATGTTTTGACAATTGAAGATAATGGACACTGGCTCTTTCATCATTATTGATTGCTAAGTCATAGTATTTATTAACAAGTCCTATATCAATACCAGCAGGACAAGGTGAGCAGTGATTACAATACACACATCGTTCTAAATGACTCGTATTCTTCAGATGATGTATAATCGAATAATCTTTCTGTTCTGAAGATAAATCAAAAAATTTCAAAATATTTTTTACGTCATCCACACAACTTACGCCAGGCAAACAAGTTATAACACCAGGTTTATCTAGCGCATATTGAAGACATTGATACATTGATAATTTTATTTTTAATGGTGAACGTTTTTCATCTAATAATTGACCTCCTGCAAATGGCTTCATGACTGAAATACCTATTCCAAGACTTTGTGCTTTTTGATAAAGGGATTGTCGTTCATCAATACTACCATATGCATATTGCCCTTTATTAAAGTCAAAAGCAGGATTAATACTAAACATGAATAAATCAATTTTTCCAGTTTCTATAAATTTGGAAGCAATAGAAGGAGTATGTGTAGAGAAACCTATATGTTTTACAATTCCTTTTTCTTTCAGATTACAGACATAATCAAATAACCCATTATTCATTACATCATTAAAATCATCTTCTTCATCTATACAATGTATAAAACCGAAATCTGTATATTTCAACTGTGATAAATTTAATACTGTTTCAAACGATAATTTGATTTCTTCCAAATTTCGACTAAATGCATATCTTCCATTTGGATAAACTGCACCAAAATGCATTTGTGTATAAATTGCTTTTCTATTTTGTTGAGAAACTACGTTTCCAAATATCTCATAAACACCAATTCTACCACCACACAAATCAAAGTAATTGATTCCATTTTCAACTGCATATTGAATTGTTTCTTCAATTGTTTGATTACTTGAAACATGAATATTTCCTAACCCCAAACCAATTTCACTAATAAATTCATTACCACGCCAATATTTTCTATATTTCATAATGTCCTCTATAAAAAACTATTTAAGTAGATTAGGATTCGTTTGTTTTGTGAATGAGTGTGGTATTCTTGGGTTTGATAAATGAAATGTATAATCGTCTGTTTCAATATAGCCTAAACATTTATCGCTATCATATAGTTCACCTAAAAATTCAGCCATTTCTGTCGTGGTATTGCCTTCAAAATATACATTATCAATAGGCTTTGATAGTCCAGCTGAAACCATTCCGAATTCTGATGAAGTTGCAGCTGGTGCTAATACTTTTACTCTCAACTTTTTATTATCATTTTTCATTTCCCAATAAAGAGCTTCTGTAAAAGCACTTACATAAAATTTTGTTGCACTATATGCAGGAACACGACTTGATACTCCATAACCAACTGTTGAAGATACATTAATTAGAGTTGCATCTTTGTCTTGATAATCTTTAGCGTATAAAGTTGATAAAATCGTTACTGCTTCTAAATTCAATCGAATCATTTGAGATACACGATTTAAATCTTGATCTAATATTTTCTTTGAATGTCCAAACCCTGCATTATTGATCCAAGTTTCAATCTCATAGCATTTTAAATCTTCATATAATTGATATACTTGTTGAATATCACTTAAATCACACTTTTTAATAACAACTTTCATTTGGGTGTTATTTTCTAATACTTCATTTCTTAATTGTTCCAATCTTTCTTCTCGTCTAGCTATAATAATTAAATTCTTTGATCTTTTCGCAAACATCTTTGCGATTGATAAACCTATTCCAGAACTAGCACCTGTAACAACTGTATATTTTTCCATAAATAATTTCTCCTTCTTTTTAAAAGAAGCATAAACCTAAAGTTAACTTTAGAGTCAAGAGTGATTTTATAATTTCTCATAAAAAAAACGTCGATTTTATATCAACGTTTCTTTTTATTTTTCTTATTCTACACCGATTACAAAACTATAAACAGGTTGCCCACCATCTTGTACATCAACATCTACATCAAAGTTTTCTTCAATGTAAGACGCTAATGCATCACATTCTTCTTCTGTAGATTCTTCACCTTTTAATAATGTAACGATTTCTGAATCTTCATCCATCATCTTTTTAATTAATTTCTTAGATGCTGTAAGTTTATCTTTTTCGATAATAACAATTTCTTTATCAAATAAGCCCATGTAATCTCCAGCGTGAATTTCTTTGCCATCAATTGTTGTATCTTTGATAGCATAAGTAATTTGCCCAGTTTTCACATTCGCAATTGCTTCTTCCATTGCAGCCTTGTTTGTTTCAACATCTTCTTCAGGATTGAAATTAATACAAGCAGATAAACCTTGTGGAACAGATTTTGTTGTTAATACAATTACATCTTTATCTTCTGTTACAGATGCAGCTTGATTTGCAGCCATGATGATATTTGAGTTATTTGGCAATACAAATACATGTTTTGCGTGAACCTTAGCGATAGCAGAAGCAATATCCTCAGTAGAAGGATTCATTGTTTGTCCACCACTTACAACATAGTCTGTACGATAATCTTCAAACAACTTTTGAATACCTTTGCCTGCAGCTACAGCGATAATACCATATTCTTTTTCTTCTACAGGTTCTTCATTCTTTTCTTCTAATAAAGATGGCTTTAATTCATCTTGAATATTTTCAATTTGAACTTTCTTAAAATCACCATATCTTTCCGCAAGCATCAATACTTCACCAGGTGTCATTGTATGTAATGACAAGGAAATACCTTCTTCACTTACAATGAGTTGAACTTTATTACCTAAAGATTCAGTAGATTTTCTAAAACGATCTTCATTAAAACTCTTTGCATGCTTTTCATCAAATTCCAAGATGAATTCACAACGGTAACCAGAAGAATGTTCTGTCTTAGTTTCTTTCTTTGTTTCTACAACAGTATCTTCTGTAATTGGTTTACCATCTAAGAATGCTTTAAAACCTTCAAAAATAACAACTAATCCAGCACCACCAGAGTCTACTACGTTAGCTTCTTTTAAAACAGGTAATAAATCAGGTGTTCTTTGTAATGAAGCATTAGCTTCATCTAATACCGCAATCATAAATTCTTCAATCGTAGCATTTTCATTTGATGCAATAAATTCTGCACCCTTTTCACTAGATTCACGAATAACTGTTAAAATAGTTCCTTCTGTAGGTCTCATAACGGCTTTATAAGCAAGTTTAGAACCATTTAATAAAGCTTCTGAAAAATCTTTAGAAGTTAATTCATCACGTTCACCAATATATTGGTAGATGCCTCTAAAAATCTGAGAAAGAATAACACCAGAGTTACCTCTAGCACCCATCAACAAACCTCTAGATAATGTCTTGGCAACTACAGCTAAAGAATCAGATCCACTTTTTCTAACTTCACTAATACCATTTGTAAATGTCAAAGACATATTAGTACCAGTGTCTCCATCAGGTACTGGGAATACGTTTAAAGCATCAACATCTTTTTTATGTCCATTGAGGTTATTACAACCACTTTCTAGCATTCCTTTAAATATTACGCCATTAATTTTTTCCATAAGCCCTCTCAATTCATTACACGTACGCCCTGTACAAAGACATTAACGGAATGAATATCTTGTGATAGGGTCTTTTCTAACACATATTTCACTTTCTTTTGTGCTTCTCTAACTGTTTCTGTAATCTTAACACCAAAAGAAACAATGATATATAAATCAACATCAATAATGCCATCATTATTTTTAATGACAACACCACGAGAATAATTCTCTTTCTTTAAAAGTTCAGCCCAACCATCTTTGAGCACTTGCTTACTAGCCATACCTACAACACCATAGCATTCTGTGATGATTCCGCCTGCTAAAGAGGCAATTGCTTCTGATGTAATAGAAATATTTCCATAATTTGTTTTACTTTCTATCGACATAATTAAAAAGCTCCTTACTTTGAATATTATACCAAAAATAACACATCTTGCATAAACTTGTTATTCAGGCATGTTATTTTCATCTGTCTGTTCTGTATTTTCTTGCGTATCTGTAGATTCTTCTGGTTCATTTGATACCCCTTCTGGTAAGACTAATGTGCCAGTAGAATAATATCCATTTGAATAATTACGATTAAAGTTTGGATCAATCACCTCTGAACCATTTTCATCTATCGGTATCGCAATTTGATTTCCATTCGCATCTACTGCAGCGTTTCCATCTGCATCTGTATAATAGTGCTTAGCAATATTATCTCCATATTGATTTGTTAATAAATTGCCACTTTCATCTGTCCAATATTCGGTTGTAGAATCTATTTGGTTCCATGGACATACAAATGTGTATGCAACATTTGCATTTTCATCTGCAGATATACATTGTGTCTTGTCTGACATTTTAGAATAAATTGCATAATATTGATTCAATTTATCTAAGTTCTGATAGTTTCCAATAAAATAAGAACCATTTCTCATTTGAATCTTCATAGCTTCATCATCATATGATAATGAAAACTGTGTGATTTCAGATATATTTTCAATCATCGATTGATCTACATCTTCAAATGCTTTACATAACAATCTTGTTTGTTCACTTTCTGTAAATCCGTGAATCAGTGGTACACTCGCAATAATATCTAAATATGCACTTTTTAATTCAGCTTTTGTATTATCACTACATAATATTTCAGCTGTATCTTCATAGCGATAACCGATAACTTTCTTTTCTGTAATCTTAATAGAAACAACATTTCCACTTAATAGTTGTACTTCTGCACTTTCTATGAGTGGATCTTGTTCCAATTTCTTTTCTTTTAAATATGGGATATTAAAATAAAAGATATTCCCTGAATAAATATTTGATATTTCTTCAATATAAGATTCATCTAAATAATGATTTCCTTCAACTACAACTGCACTTACTTTAGAATCAGAGGAAAACAAATAGAAACAAATAATAATAGCTGAAGCAAAAAATAATGCTAACTTTAATATCTTTTTATAACATTTCACAAAAGGAACAGGTTCCTTTTTTTGAGCTTTATTCTTTTTCACTCCAATTAAACATCTCCATTTCTGTCTTTAAATCAACATCATATTTATCTTTTACTTTCTGTTGAATCTCACGAACTAGCTTTAAATAATCAGAAGCTGTTGCGTGTCCTTTATTCACAATAAAGTTACAATGTTTCTCAGATACACATGCATCACCAATTGATTTTCCACGATATCCAATTCCATCAATCAATTGCCAGGCGTTCATACCTTCTGGATTTCTAAAAACAGAGCCACAACTAGGATACTCTAATGGTTGAGAAGCTAATCGTCTTTCTTTACGATTCTTCATCACTTCTTCAATTTCATGAGAATCAGAATAAGATAATTTCAAGCGTGCTCCTAATACAATCCAATCTGTATTTTTTTGAAAGATACTCGTACGATAAGAGAATTCACATTCTTCATTAGAAATCCATTCTAACTTTCCATTACGATAAACAAAAACTTCTTCTACGATATCTTTCATACATTTCTTATACGCACCAGCATTCATAAAGATTGCTCCACCAATCGTACCAGGAATTCCACTTGCCCATTCTAGACCTGATAATTCGTTTTTCATTGCTTGAATACTTAAACCAATGATTGAACAACCAGCTTGTACGGTAACTTTATCTTCTGTAAAATATGCATTATTAAAGTGTCGATCCAATCGAATAATAACACCATCATAATCATCATCTGAACACAATAAATCAGAACCTTTACCAATTAATTTATATGTTAATTGATATTCTTTGATCAAACGTAATACTTCATCTAAGGCAACATCACTATCAGGATATGCAACATATTTCGCATATCCACCAATTCTTAAAGTTGTCATAGAAGATAAAGGCATATCATGATCACATTCACATATATTATTTAATTTTTCAAAAAACTCAGCCATTTACAAGTTCCTCCATCCATGAAATCATTTCATATGCAGCATCTCTTTTTCCTTGTTGATATGCATTTTCTTTCATGGAATTTCTCTTCTTTTCAGTATGCATCAATAAATTTACAGTATCTGCCAACTTAGAAGCAGTTAAATCTTTCTCTTCTATCATATAAGCAGCATCCTTTTGTACCAATTCATTCGCATTATAAAATTGATGATTGTTTGGAACATAAGGAGAAGGAATCAAAATAGACGCACAGCCAATTGCACCAATTTCACACATTGTAGTGGCACCAGCCCTTAATACTGCTAAACTACAACCCTTCAACATTTCTTTTCCATCTACATAATCAACGATCTTAATATGCTCATTACTTTTATATTTAAATGTATAATCATTACTTTTACCAGAGGCAATGATCACTTGAAAATCATCATCAAAAAGAGGACAAGCTTCATCTAATACTTTACTAACAGAACTACTTCCCAAAGAGCCCATCATACAAATCACAAATGGTTTCTTTGAATCTAATCCAATATCAAGCAAACTAGAATCATGGAATGTCGTATTCGCAGCTAAAGTAGCTTGCGGATTTCCTAAAATACGTTGTTTTTCTTTAGGCATTTGATTTAAATTTGCTTCATAACAAGAAACGATTGCATCAACATATTTACTTAATAATTTATTCGCTTTACCCGCATAAGAATTCTGTTCATGAATCATTGTTTTAATTCCCATGCGATGAGCAGCTAAAATCAAAGGTACAGAAATATAATTTCCAAATCCAATACAAATATCAGGTTTTTCTACTTTTAATATTTTTTTAGCTTGTTGATAAGCAGATAACAATGATTGTAAAGATTTTACTTTGTTAGAAACACCACCATTTCCACTTTTCATATCTAAGCCATAGAAACGATATCCTTTACTAGGAATCACACTCGCTTCCATGCGATCATTACTACCAAAAAATAGGATTTCACTATCTTCTTTTTCACTTTTTAAAACTTCTGCAAGCGCAATTGCAGGATATATATGTCCACCAGTTCCACCGGCAGCTATCATAACTTTCATATTTCAATCTCCAAATACATCTAATATTCTAACACAATCATTAGCTTAGAAAAAATCAGAGATAACAATCATTAATTACCATTAAATTGTTTTCCAAACGATATTCTACTAGATATAAACGCAAAGAAAGTAAATCCAATAGCTAATACTAAGGATATTAGCATCGTTTGAAATGCACCAATTGTGAGAGGAAGCTTCATGAACATACTTAATAAAACAAAATATAATACACTCGTTATAGAATAAGATATTGAATAACTTGTTAATGCCGGTGATTCCAATTGTGGATCACAAATACGCAACATTAATACTCCAGTAATAAATACACCTGTAGCCATTCCTAGTGTCGCAATCATTTGTTCAAACCAATATCCTTTCAACAATCTTTTACATAAGAAAAATAATACAAATGTAGTAACAATATATCCAAGAATAACCATCACCATAATTGGAATAAAATATGATAAAACAGCTTTTACTGGCAAACTTGCAATGGAAGCAATAACAGCGAATTCTGTGAACGAACCTGTAATATGCCCTTTCACTTTTGCGTCAAACAAATAATCTAATTTGCATTTACAAATAATCCACCATAATAGTCCCATCACAATCATTCCATATGCCCATACAGAAATGCCTGAAAGAAGCGGAATATTCATATCTTTTGTGAATTTTATAAACAAATACGAAAGGCCACAAGCGACAAAAATAATTGCAGCGTGAAATCCAAAAACATCAATTGAAGATGACATTGTTGTTTCTTTTCCAATGTTATTTTGTTTCATAGGATCTTTTTCAAATCCTTTTTGAAATGATAAAGGTATATTCGCTGGTTTTGATAATAAAGAAGTCTTTCCAGATCTAGCAGCGTAATTAATTAAAACAATTCCAATCAAAATACCACCGACTAAACCTAACGTAGCAGTAGTGACCGCAACACCTTGACTAGTTTGCCAATAAGACAAGTTTAAACTTGATAGCATATTTCCAAGTGTACCTGCAGTTCCATGTCCTCCTACAAAACCAATTACAAGTTCTATACCAAATGTTTGATATAAGTCATATTGATCATGAAAAATCACATTTGTGAAATAACCAATTGCGAGTTGTAACATTGTTACGGTCATCGCAATAAAAGCTAAAGGTAATACATTTTTTAAAACATTAGAATCTCTATTCGTTTTCTTTAATTTTAACCCTAACGGAGTAGCAGTTACTACAGGAACAATTAATACACCAGGTAAAACAGAATAAATATCAAACCATTCTTTTGGTGTAGGAAGAATATTCAACATTTGTGGTCCTAAAATCAGTAACAATGTTCCACCAATTACAGAAGCAGGAATAAATGTTTTCTGTAATGGTTTAATTGTTGCACGTAGTGCAACAATTAAACCATTACAGAAAACATTTATTC
>CAVFDO010000077.1:0-10259 GCA_963621095.1 bacterium | reverse complement strand
TTTTTATAAAAAAGACATATGATTTCTGAAATTTGAAAAAAGTTTCTGAAATGGATTGTCTTTTTTTGTGATGTTTATTGACATTTTAGTATCCAAAAGATATTATTTTATAGCGTTTGTTTTCTATAACATGTAGAAAAATTTATGAATGGAGGTGGCATGAATGAAGAGAACATACCAACCAAGCAAGAAAAAGAACAAAGCCACTCATGGCTTTAGGGCCCGTATGGCAACAGTCGGCGGACGTAAGGTCCTTGCAAGAAGACGTGCTAAGGGAAGAAAGGTCTTATCTGCTTAAAACCGCCGATTGGTGGTTTTTTTACTTTTTGATATGAAAAAAATTAATCGTGTCAAAAAATCTCAAGAATTCCAGAAATTAATTCATACTGGAAAGAAAGTTACAAATGGTCAATTTGCATTATATTATCTTCCAAAGAAAGAAAATATGAATCGTATTGGTATTACACTTTCTAAAAAGATTGGTAATGCGGTTGAAAGAAACAAACTAAAACGACAAGTTCGTATGATGTGTGAAGAATTAATTGATTTTGATACTTGTAAGAATGATGCCATCATTATTGTTCGATTTGGATATAAAGATAACAACTACGCTACGAACAAAAAGAGCTTGGAAAAACTGTTTAATAAAGCTACAATGTTGTAGTTAGACAATTAAGGAGAAGGGTAATGAAATTTAGTCCCCGCATGAAAAAAATATTGAAATGGTCGTGCTTAATGTTATTTGTGGTTATGACAGTAGGCTGTACTGTTCCAAGAGATGCAAATAACAACGTAATTTTAATCACAAACGATACAACTTTTTCCAGCATCATGGCTGATGAAAACTGGTTCAGTGCAATCTTTGTTTATCCATTAAGCAAGTTGATCAATTTACTCGCACCAAAGATTTCTGTTGGTGGAGCAATCATTGTTATTACAATCTTAGTTAATGGTATCGTTGCCTTAGTTACTTATAAATCAACTATCGCAACACAACAAATGCAGTTGATACAACCAGAACTAGAAAAAATTCAACGTAAATATGAAGGTAGAGATGATGATACATCTAAGATGCGTCAAGCTGCTGAGATGCAAGCATTATATAAAAAATATAACATCTCACCTACAGGTACATTATTAGTTACATTTATTCAATTTCCTATCTTAATGGCTATGTATATGGCTGTTCAAAGAAGTGAAGCTGTTCAAACAGGTCAATTCTTAGGAATGAAGATGGATTCTACTCCATTGACTGGAATTAAAGGCGCATTGAGTGGTGATACAGCTGGATGGATGTACTTAGTACTCTTTATCTTCATGGCTGCTTGTCAATTCATGTCAATGAAGCTTCCTCAAATCATCCAAAAGAAGAAAGCGGAAGCAGAAGCTGCTAAACATCATAGAAAACCAGAAGTATCTGATAACAAATCTATGAAGTTCATGCAGATCTATATGATGGCAATGATCTTAATGTTTGGTTTGATGTGGCCAAGTGCTATGGCTCTTTATTGGGCTATTAACTCACTTGTAAATATTGTTAAGACATTAGTTGTTCAAAAAGTTATTGATAAACAAAATGCTGAAAAGAAAGGAGCAAGATAATGACTTCCTATACTGCAAAAACAATTGAAGAATTACTAGAAAATGCTTCTATTGATAAAGGATGTTCTGTTGAAGAATTATCTTATACGATTACTGAAGAAAATGATGGTGTACTTGGTATTGGTAAATCTATTACAGCTAACGTATTCACTTTAGAAGATGTAAAAGAATTTATCTTTGATTATCTAGGAGATTTCTTTACAGGAATTGATTTAGATATTGAAGTAGCTCTTGAAGAAAAGAATGATGGATTCATCATTAATCTAAACGCTGATAACAATGCGGTATTAATTGGTAAGATGGGTAAAACATTATCTGCTTTCAATACAGTAGTAAGAGCAGCAGTTAACGCTGAATTCAAAAAGAGAATTGATGTATTAATTGATGTTAACCACTATAAAGATGATCGTTACTATAAGTTAAGATCTATGGGTAGAAGAATTGCCAAGCAAGTTCAAAAATCACATGTAAATGTTGAACTTGATCCAATGCCAAACGATGAACGTAAAGTTATCCACCAAACATTAAATGATTGGCATAACATTAGTACTGAATCTGAAGGTGAAGGTTCTAACAGACATTTAGTTATTAAATATGTACCAGATCCTGAAGAAACTGTAGAAGAAAATACAGAAGAAACAGTAACAGAATGAGAATAGTCTATGACTATTCTTTTTTTGTGGAAAAATATGCCTAATTTTGTTGATAATTAACATTTTTTTTATATTTAATTGTTCACTTTATAAACAATTATCCACATTTTATACACAACCAAAAAGTTTCACTTTTCCACAATTGTGGAAAAGTGTGGAAAACTCATAATTATTGATATTTATTCCTTTTTATGATTGTTGATAGATGTGTATTACTTTTTTTAAAATGAGTATTTCTCCACAAAATTAGCAGTTTTCCACAATGTTTATAAGTTTTCCACTATTTATCAACTTTTTAAATTTGTGGAAAAGTGTGGAAAAATACAAATTATATGATATTTATGCTTTTATTTTATATTTATTTAATTGTGGATAACTTTTTTTTCCACATAAATACATAGATTTTCCACAATAATAGACATAAAATATATGAGCAATAAATTATAAATTGGAGTATAAAATGAAACTATCTAAAGACCAGTATCTTTTAGATGTGTGGAATAAAGTTTTAGAATACATGCATACTAATGAGAATATAGATACGCAATTAATAAATAACTTTTATAAACCTTGTTCTTTATATGAATTAACAGAAGACAAAGCTATTTTAATATCACCAAACATTGTAAATAAACAAATTTTACAAAGCCAATCTGATATTATTTCTGAATGTTTTATGAATATATTAGAACTTGATCATCGTATTTTGATTGAAGTTTATCAAGAAAATGAATTACCTACAGAGAAGATTATCAATACACCTATTAATTCATTTAATGATTTTGATTTTCAATCTATGCCAATTCAAAAAGATCGTACATTTGATAACTTTATCGTAGGTGATTGTAATAAAGAATCACAAGCTGCTTCTTTAGCTTGTGCTCTGAATCCTGGTAAGTTCTTTAATCCATTATTTATTTATGGTAATTCTGGATTAGGAAAGACTCATCTATTAATGTCAATTGCCAATTACGTACAAAGTAATGATCCAACAAAGAAAGTGTATTATACAGAATCTTTAAAGTTTGTTGAAACTGTGGTAAATGCGATTCGAGATAATCGTATTGAAGAGTTTAAACATTATATGTACAACGTTGATTTGTTATTAGTAGATGATATTCAATTCCTCGCTGGAAAAGAAAAATCACATGAGATATTCTTTACAATCTATAACGAACTTGTTAACAACAAAAAACAAGTTTGTATCGCATCAGATAGACAACCTCGTGAAATAAAAGGTCTAGAAGATCGTTTAATTTCTAGATTCTCTTCTGGATTATCTGTTGGAATTGATTCTCCTGAATTTGAGACTTCTTTAGCTATTTTACAAAGTAAAATCAAACAAAATGGTTATGGAATAGACGATGTTGATCAAGAAGGTCTAGCTTATATCGCTTCTAATTTCTCAGGTAATGTAAGAGATTTAGAAGGTGCATGGAATCGTGTATTATTCTACGCAATTGAATTTCAACCAGATGGTGGATGTATTAAATTTGAAACTGTAATGAATGCATTAAAAAATCAGGCAGTTGTATCAGATAAAACAGGACTATCTCCTAAAAAGATTATTAAGGTAGTAGCGGATTATTATGGTTTAACACGTCAACAAATTACATCTAAAACTAGAACGAAAAATATATCAAATGCACGTCAAATATCGATTTATCTATGTAGAAAACTATTAGATATTCCATATATTAAGATTGGTGATGAGTTTGGTGGTAGAGATCACTCTACAATTATCTCTGCTTGTACAAAAGTTGAGACTCTAATCAAAAAAGATGAAGCTTTTAAAAACGCAGTAAGTGATATTGAAAAACAATTATCTTAGTTATCAACAATTTTATCCACTTTATATCCACATACTAAAATGATAAAATTATGTTGTTATTATGCGGATATTTAGAGTTTTCCACAATTTCCACAGTCTTAATAACAATAAATATACTTAAATAAATATATATAAAAGGAGGAAGTCACATGAACTTCGTTATCAATAAAAATGTATTATCAAATGCGTTAAGCATTGTATCTCATGCGGTATTTTCAAATTCACCTCAACCTGCATTAAGAGGTATTAAAGTAGAAGCTAAAAATGATACTTTAATTATTACAGGTAGTGATTCTGATATTTCTATTCAAAAAACAATTCATAAGAATGATGATAATAGTTTAGTTATCTCTGAAGAAGGATCTATTTTAATTGAGTCTAAGTATTTATTAGATATCGTTAAAAAGATTGATAGTGAATCTGTTCAAGTTGAAATCATTGATGGTTCTTTAACACGTTTCTCTGGCAATTCTGCGGTATTTAAGATTAATGGAATGAATTCATATGATTATCCTACAATTGATTTTTCAATGCCTTCAGATTTCATTGAAATGGAACAATCATCATTAACAGAAGTGATTGAAGAAACTTCATTCGCAGCTAGTATTAAAGAAACTAGACCAGTCTTAACAGGTGTTAATTTTAAATTAGAAAATCATTCATTAATTGTTACTGCGACTGATTCCTATCGTTTAGCTAAGAAAGTTATCAATTTAGATTCTGATCTATCTTTCAATATTACAATTCCTTCTAAATCATTGAATGAAGTAAAATCTACAATGTTAAATGGAAATGGAACAATTAAGATTTCACAAAATGATAAGAAAGTACAATTTGTAATTGATGATATGATTTTACAATCTCGTCTATTAGATGGAGGATATCCTGAAACAGATCGTTTGATTCCAAATGAGTTCTCTTATAAATTAGTGATGAATCGTCAAGACCTCATCAAGGCAATCGATCGTACTACATTTATTAAGAATGATAATATGACAATTAATAAGTTGCAGTGTTCAACAGATGAAATCGTATTAACAAATAAATCTCAAGAAATTGGTGAATCTAGAGAAGTATTGAATGGTAGTTGGAGTGGTGAACCTCTTAATATTTCTTTTTCAGGTAACTATGTAATGGATGCCGCAAAGGTATTAAAAGGTGATCAAATTACAATTGAATTTACTGGAGAAATGAAACCATTTGTATTAAAAAATATGGATGATGAAAATGTCATTCAACTTGTTTTACCAGTTAGAACTTACAATTAATTTTCATACAAATTAAAACCTTAAAAAGTTATTCTTAAAAGTTTTAGAAATCATGATAAATAAAGGATTTTTTAAAGCTTTTATGTTATAATTTATAAGGTTTTTTTCATGCGTGTTTGAAAGGAGTTTTCATGGATAAATTAAACAGTGAATATATTAAATTAGATCAGTTTTTAAAGATGGCAAATATTATTTCAACTGGTGGTGAAGCTAAGTTTTATTTAATAGAAAATGAAGTTCTAGTCAATGGTGTGAAAGAAAATCGTAGAGGTAGAAAACTTTATCCTGGAGATATCGTTACTGTAGAAGGAAGAAAACTTATTGTTGGATGATTATTAAATCTGTTCAGTTAAGAAATTTTAGAAATTATAGTAATAGTAAATTTGAGTTTTCTGATGGAATTAATTTTATTACTGGTAATAATGCCCAAGGTAAAACAAATCTATTAGAAAGTCTTGTTTATTTATCTTTGACAAGAAGTCATCGTATCTTAGACGATAAACAATTAATTAAAGAGAATTGTTTATTTTCTAATATTAAATGTAATTTTATTGATAATGATGATTCAAAAGAAATAGAAGCTATTATTCATGAAAATGGTAAGACATTGATGGTTCATCATCAACCAGTTAAAAAGAGTAGTGAATTTGTAGGTCTATTAAATGTTGTTCTTTTTTCTCCTGATGATTTGAATGTATTTTCTGATCCACCAAAAGAAAGAAGAAAATTAATCAATCAAGAAATTTCTAAAATATCAAATAAATATCTTTCTGCTTTATCAAATTTTCAGAATTTATTAAAAGAAAGAAATCTACTATTAAAGAATCAAAATATCAATCAAATATTATTAGATACTTTAGATGAAAAGATATCTCAATATGAATTAATTATTATTAAATACAGAAAGAATTTTATTGAAACAATAGATTCCTATATTACAGATATTTATCATCAATTATCTGATGATACAATCAATGTTCATTTGAAATATAAATGTTGTATGGATGATGATATATCTTATGAGAATATATTGAAACATCATAAGGAATATAGACAAAGAGATTATGAAAATCATGTTACGTCATTTGGTATTCATAGAGAAGATATTTTGTTTGAAATGAATGATAGACCTTTGATTCAATTTGCATCACAAGGTCAAAAAAGAATGACAATCCTATCTTTTAAGATTGCGTTATTAAAATATATTCAAACTAAAACAAAGAAATTCCCAGTTTTATTACTAGATGATGTATTAAGTGAATTAGATCAAAATAGACAAATGAAATTAATAGATATGGTTGGGAATGAATATCAATGTGTGATTACTTCTACTGATATTCCACCATTTCTAAGAAATAAAGATATGAAGATTTTCTATATTGAAAATGGAAAACTAATGAATTTAGGAGGTTAGCCATGAGTGAAGAAAAAGAAGTTGTTATAAAAACAGAAGATGGAACAGAAGCTGTTATAGGTGGTACATTAGATTCTAAAGTGACAGAAGAATATAATGACTCTGAAATTCAAGTACTTGAAGGATTAGAAGCTGTTAGAAAAAGACCTGGTATGTATATCGCTTCTACTTCATCTAAAGGATTACATCATTTAGTATGGGAAATCGTTGATAATGGTATTGATGAAGCTATGGCGGGTTATGCTTCTAGTGTAGTTGTTACGATTGATGATAATAACACAGTAAAAGTAGAAGATGATGGTCGTGGTATGCCTACTGGTAAAAACGCTAAAACTGGTAAATCTACGATTGAAACGATTTTTACAGTATTACACGCTGGTGGTAAGTTTGGAGGAGGAGCTTATAAGTACTCTGGTGGTCTCCATGGTGTAGGTGCTTCTGTTGTTAATGCGCTATCTTCATGGTTAGAAGTACATGTTTATCATGATGGTAATGAATATTATCAAAGATTTGAAAATGGTGGACATCCTGTAGAAGATTGTAAAGTTATTAATACATGTGCTAAAGATAAACATGGTTCAGTTGTTATTTTCCAAGCGGATCCTACAATTTTTACAGAAACGACAGTCTATGATCATGATACGATTCGTGATCGTTTAAGACAATTAGCGTTCTTAAATAAAGGTGTTCGTTTAGTATTTAATGATGAAAGACAGGAAGAAGAAAATAAAAAACATTATGATTTTTATTTTGAAGGTGGTCTAAAACAATACATTGAATACTTAAATAAATCAAAGTCAGTAGTTCATCCTGATGTTATTTATGCGGAAGGATATGAAAAAGATATTCAAGTAGAAGTTGCTTGCCAATACAATGATGGATATAATCCAGCTATTTATACATTCTGTAATAATATCAATACTGTTGAAGGTGGTACGCATTTAGAAGGTTTTAATAATGCGTTAAGTAGAACTTTAAATAAATACGCTAGAGACGCAAAGATATTAAAAGAAAAAGATGATAATTTAACTTCAGAAGACTGTAGAGAAGGAATTACTGCTGTTATTTCAGTTAAACATCCTGATCCTCAATATGAAGGACAAACAAAAACAAAATTAGGAAACTCTGTTGTTAGAAAAATCGTTTCTGATATTTTTGGAGCTTCTTTAGAAAGATTCTTATTAGAAAATCCAGATCAAGGTAAAGCAATCGTAGAAAAGGCTATGGTTGCTTCACAAGCACGTGTCGCTGCGAAAAAGGCAAGAGAAGCTACGAGAAGAAAATCAGCTCTAGAAGTATCTTCTTTACCAGGTAAGTTATCTGATTGTTCTTCTAAAGACGCTAGTATCTGTGAAATCTATATCGTCGAAGGTGATTCTGCCGGCGGTTCCGCAAAACAAGGTAGAGATTCTCATTACCAAGCAATTCTTCCTTTAAGAGGTAAAATCTTAAATGTTGAAAAGGCAAGACAAGCTAGAGTATTTGAAAATAATGAGATTCGTTCTATGATTACAGCTTTTGGTTGTGGAATCTTAGAAGAAACAGATCCTTCAAAGCTTCGTTATAACAAAATTGTTATTATGACCGATGCCGATGTCGATGGAGCACATATTCGTATCTTGTTATTAACATTCTTCTATCGTTATATGAGAGAAATCATTGAAACAGGTCATGTATATATCGCACAACCACCTTTATATAAATTCCAAAAGGGTAATACTGTGAAATATGCATATACTGAAAATCAAGCTAAGAAAATGTTAGAAGAATTAGGTGAAAGAGTATCTTCACAGAGATATAAAGGTTTAGGTGAAATGAATCCTGAACAATTATGGGAAACAACTATGGATCCTCAGAATAGAACTTTGATTAGAGTAAATATTGATGATGCTGAAAAGGCTGATGAATATTTTAGTATCTTTATGGGTGATGAAGTTGAATCTAGAAAAAATTACATTATTGAACATGCAGATTTTGCGAATCTTGATATTTAAGGAGGGTTGATAAATGGCTAGAGATGATTTTATGGAATTTGATGAGTCAAAATTTGACCCAGGAAATATTACAGAACAAGATCTTACAAAAGAAATGAAAAGAGACTTCATTGACTATTCGATGTCTGTTATCGTTGCACGTGCATTACCAGATGTTCGTGATGGTATGAAACCAGTTCAACGTAGAATCTTATACGCAATGAATGAAATGAACAATACTCCAGATAAACCATATCGTAAATGTGCACGTATTGTTGGGGAAACAATGGGTAAATATCACCCACATGGTGATTCATCTATTTATGGTGCGTTAGTTTATATGGCTCAACCTTGGAATATGAGAAGTATTTTGATTGATGGTCATGGTAACTTTGGTTCTATGGATGGTGATGGAGCTGCTGCGATGCGTTATACAGAAGCACGTTTATCTAAACTATCTATGGAAATGTTACGTGATCTTGATAAAGATACTGTAGATATGACACCAAACTATGAAGGTGAAGAATTAGAACCAAACGTACTGCCAGCTAGAATTCCAAATTTGATTGTTAATGGATCAATGGGTATTGCGGTAGGTATGGCTACAAATGTAGCACCACATAACTTAGGTGAAACAATTGACGCAATCATTGCGACAATGCATAATCCTGAAATTACAACGACTGAATTAATGGAATATATCAAAGGTCCTGATTTTCCTACTGGTGGTTATATCATTGGTAAGAGTGCAATCCGTAAAGCGTTTGAAACTGGTCGTGGTTCCATTGTTATGCGTAGTAAAACAGAAATTGAACAGATGCCTAATGGAAAGTCACGTATTGTTGTAAAAGAAATTCCTTACTCTGTTAATAAAGCTACTTTAGTTGAACGTATTGCGGCATTAGCGAGAGAAAAACAAGTTGAAGGTATTACAGATCTTCGTGATGAATCTAATATGAATGGTGTACGTATTGTTATGGAATTAAGAAAAGACGTACAACCAGAAGTTATTTTGAATCAGTTATATAAGTTGTCACCTTTACAAACAAATTTCTCAGTTAACAACGTTGTATTATTTAAAAATACACCACGTACTGCAGGAATGAAGGAATTGATTCAAGGTTATATTGATCATCAAGATGATGTTGTAACTAGAAGAACACAATACGATTTAAAGAAAGCTGAAGCGAGAGCTCATATTTTAGAAGGTTTAAGAATTGCGGTAGATAACTTAGACGCTATCATTCATATTATTAGAAGTTCTAGAGATGACGCTGAAGCTACTGAAAGAATGAAGAATGATTTCAATTTATCTGATATTCAATGTAAAGCAATTTTAGATATGCAATTTAGAAGATTGACAGGTCTAGCTAGAGAAAAAATTGAAAGTGAATATCAAGATCTTTTAATAAAGATTGCAGACTTAAAAGATATTCTCGCAAATCATTGGAGAATTGAAAAAATCATTGAAGATGAATTGACTGAAGTAAAAGAAAAATTCAGTGATGAAAGAAGAAC
>CAVFDO010000076.1:0-10429 GCA_963621095.1 bacterium | reverse complement strand
TTCACCATTAGATGTAACACCATCTTCTGTACCACCGATACCACCAACTTCACATTCAACAGAGATACCCTTTGAATGAGCTAAGTTGATAATGTCCTTAGACTTAGCAACGTTTTCATCAAAGTCATAATGAGATCCATCAAACATAACAGATGTGAATCCAACTTCGATACAAGCCTTTGCTCCTTCATATGTACCATGGTCTAAGTGAAGTGCTACTGGAACTGTGATTCCCATTGATTCATATAAATCACGAACCATGTCAGCGACTGTCTTAAATCCGCCCATGTACTTACCAGCACCTTCAGATACTTGTAAGATTGTTGGAGACTTAGCTTCTTGCACACCAGCAAGTACAGCTTTTGTCCATTCTAAGTTGTTGATGTTGAAGGCTGGGATAGCGTAATGTCCTTCGTGAGCCTTTTCAACCATTTCTTTTGCAGAAACTAATGCCATAATATTTACGATTCCTCCTATATTTTGGTACTTCTATTTTAGTCTTGAATAACTTTTCTGACAAGCTATAACTTGTGATTCAAATCACTTTCTTTCATTTTTACACGATTGCATAGAAATAATACATGATATTTCCATCATCATCTAACGCTTCCATGTAGTAAACAGTAGCTTCTTTTGCGTCTACTGTAATACTACCAATCACAGAAATTTTTTTCGCATCTTTATTTTTTGTTAATTCATCAAAATGATTTGAAAGGTATTCTTTTCCATCTTTCATCATTTCATCTTGTGAAGTATATTGTTCAGATTGATATAAAACAGTTCCTAAATATCCATTTAGATCTTCCCATTTTCCAACTTCACTAGAATTACTATCTTCAGAAGATAATTGTTCTAATACCTTCGTGCATGTTGTTGTTGAAATTGTCATGAAAGATGTTGGATCTTTTTTCTTCACAGTCACTTGATAAGCAAGGTCTGTAGAATTCCCATTAATATCCGTCGCTTTGATACGCACTGTATATTTTCCTGGTATTTCTGTAACTACATCACTTGTATATGTATACCATCCACTATCATAGAATGGTGCAGAAATATCACTTTTTTCTGGCTCTGTTTCAACGCACTCTAGATTACCATCAACTACATCACTAACACTTTTGATATTACTTGTAGGATCAAATTCATCTCCTTCTGTAATCGTAATAGAACTTTCATTCAATTCAATGGTCGGAGATTGTGTATCATGAACTGTAACATCTAATGTGAAATCTCTTGTGACAGTTTCTCCATAACTATCTTGCATTGTCGCTGTATACGTTAATTTCACAGTTCCAACTTTGGAAGTATCAATTGTTTCAGGTGAACAAGTTACATCACCATAATGTGTATCCACAATATCTAAAGGATCACTTGCTTCTTCCCCATATTCATAGATTGTGTAATCCACTTCATTTCCATCAGAATCTTTTTCATCTTCTTTAAAAGTTACTTTTAATTGTTCATATACTTTTTGATAAGCAGCTTGTTTTGCGGCACTATCCTTCTGATGTTGATTCCAAAAATAAATACCACAACAAACTATTACAATTACACCTACTATCACGCATAAAATCACCCAAAGTTTTTTGTTAGATTTTTTTGGTGTTTGTTTTTCTTTTTGAACAGGCTCTTCTTTTTTATCTTGTTCCTTTGGTTGCGTTTCATCTATTGGCTCATCCGCAGTAATTGGTGTCATATGCACTTCTTTTTCAACTGGTTTGTCCAAAGAATCTTCTTCCTCTTCTCTATGCCATACAACATCTTCTACCATAGGAAGTTCTTCTGTATGTTCTTCTTGTTCTTTCTTTATTTCATCCATATATTCCACCTTTCAAAAAAGGAAGGCAATTTATACCCTCCCTCATTAGTTGTCAAATGCATCATCGCCAGTTGGCAAATCTAAACCACTCTTATCAAGTGTATCTTCAATTTCTTCATCGTCCATCGCAATCTCACTTGTATCGATATGAACTTCTTCAAACTTTCTTCTATTTCTTAAATCCCATTTATTTCCTTCTAAAGAAGCAAATCTAGAATCTAACATCAATTCTGAATAAAACTGGCTTTTCTTCTTTCTTAATTTTTCTTCAGGAATATTCATTTGTTTACTAACATCTGCCCAAAGTTTTAAGAAATCAATTTCTTTTTTTCTCTTGGACAAGCATTGAAACGCTACATCCGTCATACTTTGTGAAACACTCATTTACTATATCTCCCTTGCACATCAAATCCTAAGATTTTGTGTAATTCTTTAATGCGCAAGTATGTTACATTGTGCAAGACATAAAGTCAAGCATCATTAAGATAGATATTGTATATTCCAAACTAATTTTTGATGAACAACCTCTTCATTTTGTGAGTAAATACTATATTCCACTACCCATTCACAATCATTTTTTAAAATGGAATATGTTTTTGTTTTCATTTCCATATCCCCATATGGACTCATAACTGTTGTATGTCCCCATTTTCCATTATTTAAAATCGTGATGGAACTAATATCACATTTTCTTTCTAATTTCACAAGTTCTTCTTGGAATTCAACAAAATGAAACGCTGACGTATCATTTTCTTTGTATTTCAAAATATTCTTTTCTAGGATTGCATTTCCATCCGCAATGATCTTTTCTTCATTGTCTAATAAGTTATATTGTATTAGTCTTACTTTCACTTTCATTTTATTACCATTGGAAAAAACACTTTATTATCATCTTTTTCTGGTCCATGAATCAAAGAATAAACAATATTAGAAGCATTCGATAATTCTTTTGTAGAACCATCTTTCATTCTTACCCAAATACTACCTGTTCCTGCACCTGAATAAGGTACATAAGGAGATTGTGCTACTTCATCTTTTGCCCAATAATAATGTGTATCATATCCCTTTTCTTTCAATAACTTTTTGATTTTACGATTTTCTTTATCTTGTGAATCTTGATATTCAAATAAATGACGATCACGAATTCTTTGTGCTAGATCTGCGATAATTGGATCAGAATGTCTTGTCAATTGTTGAAAACCATATCCACATGTACTTTCATCCAATTCAAAATAATCCTGCAATGCTATCTTCCTACCATTGATAATTGGATAAAACAAAGGAATTACATGTTCATCTACATTTTCCATTCCTAGATCTTTCAAACGTTTAAATAAAAGATGTAGTACTGTTTCATAGCTTCTAGCGACTGGATGATAATAGACTTGCCAATACATATGATAGCGCGCCATGATATAGTTCTCTACTGCGTATACACCACTTTCTTTTACGACAAGTTGATTTCCATCATGAACACGTAAAGTTCTTAAGATTCTTTCTAAATCATATTCTCCATATTTTGTTCCAGTGAAATATGCATCTCGCAATAGATAATCAAAACGATCTGCATCTAATTGTGATGAAATCAATTGTGTTAATAATGGATTAGAACTTTCATGACGAATTACATCCGCAACATCTTTACTTAACCCTTTACAACAACCTTCTAATATTTTTGTGATTTCTGTATTTTCTTCGATGATCCTACAAGTAAAATCCTCATGACTTGTTTTTGTTACGCCTTCAAACGCATGAGAATAGGGACCATGACCAATATCATGTAATAATCCAGCAAGCATCGCTGTTACTTTTTCTTTTTCGTTCAATGCTTTTGAAATATCATTTACTTCAGAAACCATTCTTCTAACAAGTTCATATACACCTAAAGAATGTCCAAAACGAGAATGTTCTGCACAATGATATACAACATAGGCACCACCTAGTTGTCGAATTCTACGCAATCTTTGAAACCACGCAGAATTAATTACATCCCATACAACTTGTAAGTCTACATGAATATAACCATGAACAGGATCTCTCAACACTTTTTCTTCTGTTGTTTTTTCAAACATATTATTTATCCTCTAACAAAACAGCCGCAAAAGCTTGTACGCCTTCTTCTCTTCCAACAAATCCCATCTTTTCACCACGTGTTGCCTTTACACTCACTTGTTCGATGGAACAATTTAATGCCTTCGCAAAATTTTCACGCATTTGTTGAATATGTGGTGCCATTTTAGGTTTTTCAATCATAATCAAAGAATCCACATTTCCAATGCGATATCCTTTTTCATCCATCATTCTTGCGACTTCTTTTAAAATAATTTGAGAATCTACACCTTTCCATTTTTCATCTGTATCTGGAAACCATTTTCCCAAATCTCCTAAAGCTAGTGCTCCTAAAATTGCTTCCGCAACTGCATGTGTCAAAGCATCCGCATCAGAATGTCCAACAAGACCTTTTGTATGTGGAATTTCTACACCACCAATAATCAACTTTCTTCCTTCAGCTAGTTGATGAATATCTGTACTTTGTCCAATTCGCATATTTTTATCTCCATCTTTCCTATCATTTTAACGTATAATAGTGACTATGAACTTACAAATTCCTGAATATGTTTCAATATTAATGAAAAAATTAAATGAAAATGGTTATGAATGTTTTATTGTTGGTGGTGCAATTCGTTCTATCTTATTAAATAGACCTGTACATGATTACGATCTCACCACAAACGCATTACCAGAAGAAACAAAACAAGTATTCCATTCTTTTCATACAATTGATACTGGTTTACAACACGGCACTGTGACTGTTGTTTCAAATCATATTCCTGTTGAAATCACAACCTATCGTAAAGAAACAGCTTATAAAGATCATCGTCATCCTGATCAAGTGATATTCACAAGAACGATACAAGATGATTGTGCTAGAAGAGATTTCACAATCAATGCGTTATGTTATAACCAAGACACTGGATTATTAGATTTCTTTCATGGAAAAGAAGATTTAGATAATCAAATCATTCGTTGTATTGGAAATCCATATGAACGTTTTGATGAAGATGCTTTAAGAATACTACGCGCAATTCGTTTTGCCTCACAATTAAATTTCTCCATTGAAGAAGAAACTTCTAAAGCTATTTTAGATACGAAAGAAACTTTATCTTATGTTTCTATTGAACGTATCCAGGAAGAATTCACAAAATATTTAGAAGGTGATGGTTTTCTTCCGTTACTTTATCCATATCGTAAAGTATTTTCAATTTTCTTACCGGAATTCAATGAAATCAAAGAGTGGGATTCTCTGATTCAACACTTTCAACATTCAATCAACAATGCATATGTTCGCTTAGCGATATTATTTTCTTGTTTTCAAAATCCAAAGCATACTTTAAAACAATTAAAATATTCAAATAAAGAAATCACGACAGTAACCGAAATGATTTCTCATAAAGAATCACCAATCTCAAATCGCATTGAAATCAAAAAACTATTAAAAGAATTATCTTGTGATTTTGAATTGTATTTAAAATTCAGAGAAGCAATGGATATAAAATCATATGATCAAATCTATGATATCTATCAATCGATCATTCAAAATCATGAATGTTATTCTTTAAAACAATTAGAAATCAATGGCTCTGATTTAGTTTCTTTAGGATATCAAGGAAAACAAATCTCGGAAACATTGAATCATGCATTAAATAATGTCATTGAAGAAAAACTGCCAAATCAAAAAGAAGTTCTACTCAAACAAATTAAGGATTGCCACTAAGCAATCCTTTTACAATACCAATTGATATGCGAATCTAGGTGATCCATCTTCTACATAGATAATCCCTGTTTTGATAAATCCATTCTTTTCTAACATCTTCTGCATTGAAATGTTTTTTTCATGTGTATCCACACGAATATTATAAATTTGATTCTTTTCACAAATAGTTTTCGCTAATACAACAAATTCAGAAGCAAGATTCTTTCCTTTCATTGTATCTTTGATACAAGTTCTATGGATAACTACATACGGTTCTTCATTTAACCATTGTCCTTCAATATAAGAATAATTAGGATCTTTATATTGTGCTACAAAAGAATATCCGACAACTTCATGATCATTCTTAATGCAATAAGCACCATAGTTTTCTATATCTTTTAATATATCCATTTCATTAGGATAATCCCCTTGCCATTGAGGAATACCATTTTCTCTAAAATAGTGTTTTGCTTGAGAAATGATTAAAACAACATCCTTGATATCTTTTTGTTCCGTTTCTTTTATTTCCATGTTTTAAAAAAGCAGGTTTCCCTGCTTTTCCTCTTATAGTTTCTTAAATTGATCCACATCAAGAACGAAGATTGTTGCACCACCAACCTGTACTTCAACAGGGAAAGATGCATAACGTCCAATGTCATAGCTAGCTGTAGAAGGAACGATTTCTGTACGTCTCTTTGCTTCAGAGCCAATAACATCAATACATTTATCTACTAAATCATCATCTGTACCAACAATTAATGTTGTATTTCCTGCTCTCAAGAATCCACCTGTCGTTGATAAACGAGTCATGTAGAAATTATTCTTTGTTAATGCAGAAGTAACTGCTGATGCATCATCATTAGATACGATAGCTAATATAAGTTTCATATTTTAACCTCCAAAAGTGTATAACTATTTTAACACAAATATTAAACATTGAAGCGGAAGAATACAACATCTCCATCTTTCATGACGTATTCTTTACCTTCCACTCTCAATTTACCAGCTTCTTTTAAAGCTTTTTCGCTTCCGTATTCCATGAAGTCTTCATAACTATACACTTCAGCACGAATAAATCCTTTTTCAAAATCAGAGTGAATGACACCAGCACATTGTGGTGCTTTCATACCTTCATGGAATGTCCATGCACGACATTCTGGTTCTCCAACCGTGAAGAAAGTACGAAGTCCTAGTAAATGATAAGCCGCTTGGATGATTTGATCTAAGCCAGATTCTTTGATCCCAAGATCATCTAAGAAAGCTTGTTTTTCTTCTTTATCTAAACCTGATAATTCTTCTTCCATCTTCGCACAGATTGCGATAACTTCACTACCTTCTTTTTCAGCTAATTCTTTAACGGATTGGAAATAATGATTATTACTTGGATCATTGATTTCTTCATCTGACATATTTGCCACATAGATTACTGGTTTCGCTGTTAATAAGCCATAGTTTTTCATGATTTCTAAATCATTCTCATTCAAATCTAATAAACGAACTGCTTTGCCAGCTAATAACTGTTCTTTAAATTTATTTAATGTTTCTAATTCTTTGACAGCGTCTTTATCTTTTGTTTGTGCTTTTTTCGCAATTTTACTAATTCTATTTTCTACAGAATCCAAATCCGCAATTGCGAGTTCAAGATTAATTTCTTCAATATCACGTACTGGATCAACAGATCCTTCTACGTGTTCAATATTTGCATCATCAAAACATCTTACAACATGAATGATTGCGTCTGTTTGACGAATGTTTCCTAAGAATTGGTTTCCTAATCCTTCACCCTTTGATGCACCTCTAACAAGACCTGCGATATCTGTAAATTCAAATGTTGTATAAATTGTTTTCTTTGGATGAAAAATATTCACAAAATCATCCATACGATAATCTGGTACTTCTACAACACCTACATTTGGAGCAATTGTCGCAAATGGATAGTTTTCTGCGAGCACCTGACTATTTGTAATTGCGTTAAATAAAGTAGATTTACCTACATTAGGAAGACCTACAATTCCTGCTGTTAATGACATTTATTTCTTTCCTCTCTTTATTCCTCTTTCGCTTTTTCAACGACCTTTTTCATTTTACGCTCAAATTCATGTCTAGGAAACATGATTACATTGCCACATCCTAAACACTTCACCTTGATATCTGCTCCAACACGAATAATTTGCCATAATTTACTTTTATGACAAGGATGTTCTTTTTTCATTTCAACGATATCATTTAGTCCATATTCTGTAACCATATTAATGACTCCTTTTATATGACTTCAATGTATTTTCTAATAACATTGTAATTGTCATTGGACCAACACCTTTTGGTACAGGAGTGATTGCCTTACAATGATCTTTTACTTTATCAAAATCAACATCTCCACAAAGATGACCATTATCCATACGATTGACACCAACATCAATAACATATGCATTCTCATTTACATACGTTTCATCAAACAATTTAGGAGAACCAACTGCCGCAATCAAAATATCTGCTTGTTTAGTGATTTCTTTAAGATTCTTTGTGTGAGAATGACAAATCGTAACAGTCGCATTTGCGTTTTGTAGTAAACGAGCAACTGGTGTACCTACTAATTTGCTTCTTCCTACAACAACCGCATATTTCCCATCTGGATTACAATCCATTCTTTTTAATAGTTCCATGATTCCACTAGGTGTACATGGGGCAAACGATGGCGCATTTAAAAATAGATTTCCAAAGTTCAATGGTGTTAATCCATCAACATCTTTATCACAAGAAATATAGGAGATTGCTTCATATTCATCTAGATTCTTTGGTAAAGGAAGTTGTAATAAAATTCCATCAATAGAATCATCAGAGGATAACTTCTTCAAAGTCTCATTTAATTCAGCTTGTGTTGTATTCGCGTCCATGTCAATTTCAACGCTTTTAAATCCAACACTGTCACATGCCTTCTTTTTTCCTTTTACATAAGAAATAGAAGCAGGATTATCTCCAACCAAAACAACAGCCAAACAAGGAATACGTTTTCCTGATTGTTTGATTTGTTCGACTTCAAGTCTCATTTGTTCTCTTAATTCTTTAGATAATTCACTACCATAAATAACTGCACCCATATTATGCTCCTTCCTAGCGTATAACTTCATCGCTATCTAATATGATTGTCACAGGACCATCATTTAATAATTCTACCTTCATATCTGCACCAAAGATACCTTCTTCTACACAAAATCCAAGATTTCTTAAACAATCATTAAAATACAAGTATAAAGGTTCTGCTATCTCTGGATTTCCAGCTAAAGAAAATGAAGGACGATTCCCTTTATGACAATCTGCATATAATGTAAATTGTGAAATCGATAAAATAGAACCATTTACTTGTGCTAAGTTTAAATTCATCTTATCTTCTTCATCTGTAAATATTCTTAGTTTTGATACTTTCATTGCCATCTTTTCAACAATCTCTTTTGTATCTTCATTTTTCAAACCAACAAGGATCATATATCCTTTATTAATTTTCCCATGTACATTTCCATCAATTGTGACAGAAGCATTTTTTACTCTTTGAATGACTAATTTCATAGGAAGAATTTTATAACAAAATCAGTACTTTTTCAGTCCTATTTGTGATAGAAAAGTGAAAGATAACGTATGTAAGCGCTTTCATTTTGTGATGGTGATGTGAAATCAATCCAAAATTTGATACTTTCTTAAGAATTTGTTAACATTTTTATATGCAAAAAAATACAAAAATGAAGAAAACGTTTAGATTCATCTTGCCTATATTAGCGGCGGGAGCTATTGTAGCAGCTTCTGTGAACCCTGATGTAAAGGCTGATGATCCAGTAAAAGGAAGTCTTCCTGTTTACGATATAGAAGTTGGCGATACAAATGTTGCATCTACATTAAAAGCAGATGTCATCCAAGATCGTTGTGAGATTGATGAAAATCTTGATATCAACAATATCAATGTTGATTTATCCAGTATTGATATTACAGGATTAAATATTAATCAAGCAGGTATCCAAAGAGCCACTCTTAAAGTTAATCTAGTTGATGCAAATAACACAACAGATTCTGTAGGATATTCCTTTACACAAGAAGTAGTTGTTAATATGAAAGTAGCTTCTGCCCCACAGTTAAAACTGAAGGCACAAGAAGTAACAGTCAATAACGGAGATACATTTGTCGCAGAAAGTTATATCTCTTATGTAAATGATGCGCAAAGTAATCCTAAGCCAGTATTAAAAGTTGATACACATAACTTAGATATGAATGTGGATGGTCAATATGTTGTAAGTTATACAGCTGTTGATCAAAAAGGAAATACAACAGAACAAGATTTGATTGTAAATGTTCAAACTCCTGCAGAAGTATTACAAGCTCAAGCTGAAGCTGAAGCACAAGCGCAAGCCGAGGCAGACGCACAAGCACAGGCTGAAGCTGAAGCACAAGCGCAAGCTGAATTAGCTGCAAGTCTAGGAGCAAGTGGTGAAAATACAAACACTTCTAACTTAGGTTATTCCGCTGGTGGATCAAATCCTTATGGCGGTGGTTGGTCAAACTGTACATATGGTGCATGGCAAGCTTTATATAACGCAAGAGGTATCGCATTACCTAACTTAGGAAATGCTTCTGAATGGTATTCCAATGCAGCTGCTGCTGGTTATTCCGTAAGTGGCACACCTACAGTTGGTGGTATCGCAGTTTATAACGGACACGTTGCTTATGTCGATGGTGTTGATGGTGATATGGTTCATATCGTCGAAGGTGGTTTCTCTGGTCACTACAATGAACGTTGGGTTTCTTCTAGTGGTACAGGAACAAAATCAACTATTGGTTATATCAATGTATGATGAAAGAACGGAAATAAT
>CAVFDO010000075.1:0-10465 GCA_963621095.1 bacterium | reverse complement strand
TATTAAAAATAGATGTTAAATTTGGTTGTCAAAAGGGTACCAATAAAATAAAAAATCGCATTAAAATGCGATTTTTATACATATGGGGCGACTAATGGGACTCGAACCCATGAGTGCTGGAGCCACAATCCAGTGTGTTAACCAACTTCACCATAGCCGCCACAGTGCTCAAATATTATTACATAAATTGTATGTTAATTGCAATAGGAAAATAAAAAAACTATAATTTTGATTAAAATTTGGAGGTGTTTATTATGTCATTTGCAAGTGCGAAGGAATATTTAGAAAAGAAAGGTTACGAAAATCAGATTATTTTACCTGAAGTGAAAAGTGGTACTGTTGAAGAAGCCGCAAATGCTTTAGGCGTTCAACCAGAAAGTATCGCGAAAACTTTATCATTACTAATTCATGATGAAGTTATTTTAATTGTTACAGAAGGAACAGCTAAAATTGATAATCATAAATATAAACAAACATTTCATATCAAAGCGAAAATGATTCCTTATGATGATGTAGAAACACTTGTTGGTCACGCTCCAGGAGGTGTTTGTCCATTTGGTATCAATAGTGGAATTAAAGTTTATTTGGATGAAAGCTTAAAGAAATTTGATACCGTATATCCAGCTTGTGGGAATGATCAAAGTGCTGTGAAAATGACTTTAGAACAATTGGAAGATGCTTCTGATTTTGTGAGTTGGGTCGATGTATGCAAGGAATAAAATTTAAAATTGCTGGAAAGGACAGAGAAGTTTTTGTGACAAGGAAAAGAATGAAGAATCTAGTAATGAGAATGGATGAAAATGGAAATTTAAAAGTAAGTTGTCCATATCATGTTAAAGAAAAACAAATACTAGATTTTTTATTCGAAAAAGAAAAATGGATATTAAAAACAGAACAACTACAAAAACAAAGAAATAATAAAGTTCAAACAGGAGCGAATGGTAAAACAGTTACGTGGTTTGGAAAAGAATATCCTGTAAAGATTATGGAATGTCCGATTTATTTTATGGATATTTCAGAAGATAATACATTTTTACTTTGCGCAAAAGAACTTTCTGAAGAAGGTATCAATCAAGCGTTTTATACAGTGGCGTCAAAAGAACTTCTTAGATTGATTACAGAAAAAAGAAATGATTTAGATGAAAAAATATGTAAACAAAACAATAAACCACTTCCAAGAATCAGTATTAAATATATGACGAGTCGATGGGGATCTTGTTCACCTAATAAAAATCATATTTCGATATCCATGCGATTGATCCATTATCCAGTTGAATGTTTAGATTATGTTTTATTACATGAATATGCGCATATTTTAGTGCCAAATCATTCCAAAGCATTTTATGATGTAATTAAACAATATATGCCGGAATATAAAAAATACAGTGATTATTTAAAGGAGTAAGATTATGAATGAATCAGTATGGGATATAGGAACAAACTTCTTTGATGGAGGAATTATTTATTTTGTTATTCGAAGTGCTTTGATATTTCTAATGTCATATATTATTGGGAAATGCCTGATTAAAGTTGTTAGAGATTTTGAAAAAAAAGACGAAGCAAAAAGAGTGACACTAAGATTCGCAGGAAAAGTGATTCACGCAATCATTTATGGAATTGCTTTGTTTGCGATACTTAGTGGGATTAAACCTTTATCAGGTTTAGGAACAGCTTTATTAGGTGCTACTTCTATTATTTCTGTTATCATAGGTTTAGCTGCACAAGAATCTTTTGGGAATTTTATTGCTGGATTTTTTCTTGCTTTGTATCGACCATTTAATGTTGGTGATATTATCTATGTCAGTGATAAAGATATTTTAGGAAAAGTTGTTGGAATTACATTTCGACATACAGTGATTCAAACATTTGAAAATGCACAAGTGATTATTCCTAATAGTACGATGAATAGCGCAATCGTAGAAAATAGGGGGTTTGGTCAATCTAGTTATACGAAATTAATGAAGTTCTATGTTGGATATGATACGGATATTGATTTGATGAAACAATTAATATTTGATGCTTGTTTATCAACAGAGAATGTTATTGATATACGTACAGATATGAATAAAGAACCATTTGATATTAGAATAGATGATTTTGGAGAAAATGGTATTTTTATTGTATTTCCTTTAACTGTTACAAGTTTTGAAATGTATTTTGTTACATCGAGTGAAGTACGAAAAAAATTACTGAAATCGTTTAAAGAAAATCATATTGAAATACCATTTGATAAAATTGAAATAATTCAAAAGAGAAGTCTTTGAAAATAATCAAAGACTTTTTTTCATAAATCAATAAAAAAAGACAAAAAAGTAACCGCTTTCACTTGAACTTATCTTTGCTTCTTGTAAAATGTAATTAGTAATTGTATTTGAATTTCTAGATTGGAGATAAGTATCATGAAGAACAGAGAAAGTGTTTTTGTCGTACAAAAAAGAGATACAGAAAAAGTTCTTTTTGGCGGAAATTCAAACAATATGAATATGGTTTTTAAGATGGATGTTTCATGTGTCCATCTTTTTTATAACAATTCTGATAAATCTAATAGGAGGTAATCATTATGGATCAGGTAAATCAGGAATTCTTTGATGCAGCAGCTGCTGGAGATTTTGGGAAAGTATGTGCACAAGTATCAAAAGGAGCAAATGTTAATGTATCTAATGGAGATGGACGTACAGCGCTCATGAGAAGTGCGAAGAGAGGATATGAAGATATCGTTCGTTTCTTATTAGACAATGGTGCAGACACGAGAGCACGTGACAAGAATAATAAAACGGCTTTAATGGGTGCAGCGAAAAAAGGACATACAGAAATTTGTAGAATGATCGTTCATGCAGGTGGAGATGTCAATTCTCATGACAATAAAGGACGCACTGCATTAATGAGAGCAGCATTATTAGGACAAACAGAAACAGTTGAATATTTGATTTCGAAAGGTGCAGATGTCAATGCGACAGATGAACAAGGTCGTACAGCGTTGATGGAAGCAGTCAATGCATATAAGACAGATGTTATTGAAGAACTCATTAAAAACGGTGCGAATGTTAACACAGAAGATAATAAAGGTTGCACAGCATTAATGAGAGCAGCATATATTGGTATTCCTAGCTTAGTCAATGTTTTATTAGAGAATGGTGCAGATAAGACTAAGAAAGACTATGAAGGTAATATGGCAATCCATTATGTACGTAAAGAATGCCTTGATGATTTGAAAGAAACTTTGAAATAAGAGGTAATATTATGCGAGATTATTTAGCGAATGAAGTTAGAAATGTTACCGTTTTAGGACATTCTGGATGTGGTAAAAGTACACTTGTAGAAGCTTGTCTTTATGAAACAAAGGCAATTGATAAAGTTGGAAAAAATAATGATGGTACAACTGCTTTGAATTTTGATGCAGAAGAAGGTAAAAGAGGTTTATCTGTTTATGCACATCTAGCACCAGTTGAATGGAAAGATAAAAAGATCAATTTTATAGATACGCCTGGTTATATGGATTACGAAGGTGAAGAAGATACAGGATTGACGATGGGCGATAATGCATTGATTGTTGTGAGTGCGAAAGATAGTGTCCAATCTGGTACAGAAAGAGCTTGGAAAAAAGCTGTGAAAAAGAAAAAGATTCCTACAATCTTATTTGTAAATAAATTAGATGATGAAAATGCAGATTTTTCACAAGTTGTAGATGATTTAAGAGAAAAGTTTGGGAAATCTGTATTCTTATTTGAATTACCAATTATTGAAGATAGAAAGGTGATTGGTTCTGTTAATATCTTAAGAAATAAAGCTTGGTATTATGATGATCCAAAACAAGCAAAAGATGTTCCTGAAGCTATTCAATCTAAAGTACAAGAATATTATGATGAAATCGCGGAAGCAATTGCGATGACAGATGATACTTTGATGGACAAATTCTTCTCTGGTGAAAAATTTGATGAACATGAAATCGCAAAGGGATTGAGAATTGGTATTCGTTCTGGTGATATTCATCCTGTATATTGTGGATCCGCAACAAATCTAACAGGAATTGAAAGACTAATGGATTTGATTACAGAATTCTTTCCATCTTATGCTGAAAAAGGAAGAGTACAAGCACTCAATGATAAAGATCAAACAATTGATATGGAAACAAATGAAGATGAAGCGTTGTCCGCATTTGTATTTAAAACAATTGTAGATCCATTTGTTGGAAAGATATCTTATTTGAAAGTGATGTCTGGTGTCTTGAATAGTGACTCACAAGTTTACAATTCCAAAAAAGATGTATTAGAAAAGATAAACCAAATCTATGTTATTAATGGTAAATATCAGATTGGTGTTGGTAAATTATTTACTGGAGATATTGGTGCAGTTGTAAAGCTATCTGTAACAGAAACAAACGATACGTTATGTACGAGAAGTAGAGTTGTTCATTATCCAGATATGGAATATCCACAACCAATGTTGGGATATGCAATCAAGCCAAAAACAAAAGCAGATGAGGATAAGATGTCTGTTGCGTTAAAAAATATGATGCAAGAAGATAAAACAATCAAGTTTGTGAATAATGATGAAACACATGAACAAGTTTTATATGGTATTGGAGATCAACATATTGATTTGATTCTTTCTAAACTAAAGAGTAAATACAAAGTAGAAGTTACGACTGCGGAACCTACTGTTCAATATAGAGAAACAATTCGTGGAAAGGCAGAAGCGCAAGGAAAATACAAAAAACAAAATGGTGGTGCAGGTCAATATGGAGATGTTTGGGTAAGATTTGAACCTAGTGATGATCCAGATGGAGAAATGGTATTTGATGAAGAAGTATTTGGTGGTGCAGTACCAAAACAATTCTTCCCACCAACAGAAGCAGGACTACGTGATTGTATGAATCATGGTGTACTTGCAGGATTTAAAGTCGTTGGTGTTAAGGCAACTCTTTATGATGGATCTTATCATCCAGTGGATTCAAAAGAAAATGCATTTAAAGAAGCTGCAAGACTTGCTTATAATGCAGCAATGCCAAATGCAAAACCTACATTGTTAGAACCAATTGGAAAAGTAACAATTACTGCTCCAGAGGAATATACAGGTGCTTTAATGGGAGATATTACAAAGCGTCGTGGAATCATCATTGATATGACTACAAATGAAGATGGTGAACAAGTGATACAAGCTGAAGTTCCAATGGCAGAAATGTTAAGTTATCCAAATGAACTACGTGCTATGACACAAGGTAGGGGTTCTTATGTATCAAGTTTCGATCGCTATCAAGCAGCTCCAAAAGAAGTAGCTGATAAAGTAATCGAAAAGGCAAAGACAAAAACAGAATAACCAGCAATTGAAAAAAGGCACTTCAAGAAGTGCCTTTTATATGGTGCCCGCGGCCGGACTCGAACCGGCACGGTGTCACCACCGGGGGATTTTGAGTCCCCTACGTCTACCAATTCCATCACGCGGGCATTGAAAATGCTTAATAATCATACATGAATTTCATTCTAATTGCAATGTGAAAATTTCTTTTCTAAAATAATCTCATTGGAGATTGAAAGATATGGAGCCAAAAACATTTTTAGATATTTTACATCAAGCAAATAAATTGAAAATTAACACAAGACATAATTGGACGATTGGAGATAGAAAAGAATCAGTTGCGGATCACTCTTGGCGAATCGCATTAATGGCAATGTTATTATCCCAAGAAGAAGAGTTTCAAGATATTGATATGAACAAAGTAATTCGTATGTGTTTGATTCATGATTTGGGAGAATCATTTACAGGTGATATTCCAACATTTGAGAAAAGCCAAAATGATGAAAAGAAAGAAGATATATTATTCTTAGAATGGGTCAATTCTTTTCCGGATGGTCAAAAGAAAGAATGGTTAGAACTTTTGGATGAAATGATGGCTTTAGAAACAAAAGAAGCAAAAACATATAAGTCTTTAGATAAATTAGAAGCATTGATTGCGCATGATGAAGCAGATATTAAAACATGGTTACCATTAGAATATGATTTACAGATGACATATGGAAAAGATATTGTGCAATTCTCACCTTATCTTACAAAACTTAGAAATGCAATTGATGAAATGACAATTGAAAAAATCAAGAAAGAAAAATGACGAATGTTCATTTTTGTATATTTTCTTTTCTTTAAATACGACTAAAATGATGGTGTATTTAAGAGGAGGAATCTATGTCAGTATTAGAAAACGCAAAACATGCTGCGGAAAGGGCTGCTGTTTCTGCATTAGCGGATAGATTATTAAAGAAACTTAACGAAGCAAATAGTTATGAGGAAAGAACTGAAATTTATTTAGAAATTGTTGATTTTGCGGAAAAATTTTATCCTGAGGCAAAGGATAAAATTGCATCTGTTAGAAAATATGTTTCCGATCCTAATCATAGATGGATGAAGATGATCAATCATATCATTGATGATGCAGATCCACATTACGCTAAGATCATGTTATTGAATCTAGGTTATGAATCATTCTTTAGGGGTACAAAGATGATTCGTGAAAACCGTGAGAAATATAATTGTAATATTCCTTGGTTGATTTTATTTGATCCAACGATGGCTTGTAATATGCATTGTGTTGGTTGTTGGAGTGGAACATATGGTAGAAAGTCTTCTTTAACATATGAACAAATGGATAAGATCGTTACACAAGGTAAAGAATTAGGTGCACATTTGTATATGTTGACTGGTGGAGAACCAATGGTCAAGAAACAAGAAGTATTAAAGTTATGTGAAAAACATGATGATTGCTTCTTCGTTGCATATTCAAATTCTACATTAATTGATGAAGAACTATGTAAAAAGATTCAAAAGTTAGGTAACTTATCATTTATGTTATCTATTGAAGGAACACCTGATACAAATGATATGAGACGTGGTGAAGGCCATTACTCTGCTGTTATGAAGGCGATGGATCTTTTGAAGAAATATGGAATTGTATTTGGTACTTCTATTTGTTATACAAAGGCAAATGTTGAAGCTGTTACTTCAGATGACTTCTTCCATATGTTATGTGAAAAGGGTGCACATTATGGATTCTATTTCCATTTGATGCCTGTTGGTAATAACGCTGTTGTTGATTTAATGCCAACTTTGGAACAAAGAAAATATATGATTGAAAGAATCAGAAGTATTCGTACAGAAGAAAGTGATATTGAATTCTTCCCAATGGATTTCCAAAATGATGGTGAATTCGTAGGAGGATGTATTGCTGGTGGTAGAAACTACTTCCATATCAATTCTAATGGTGATGCAGAACCATGTGTATTTATCCATTTCTCTAATTGTAATATTAAAGATCATTCAATTTTGGAAATGTTACAATCCCCATTGTTTATGGCATATCATGAAGGACAACCATTTAATAGAAACCACTTAAGACCTTGTCCAATGCTTGAAAATCCACAACTCTTAAAAGAAATGGTACATAAGACAGGTGCTCATCAAACAAATGAAGAATCTCCTGAAGAAGTTGAACATTTATGTGCGAAAACAGAAGATTACGCAAAAGCTTGGGCTCCTGTTGCGGATGAAATTTGGAATAGTCAAACACATAAGAAACCATCTTATGAAAACTTCACTAAGGAAAAGAGAGAACATCCAGAGCTTGCTGCATTTGAACACGCAGATGGTACAAATCATATTGATTTGGATATCAATGCTCCTGAACAAGCAAATAAATAATGATGAAAGAGAACAAAATGAAAAATTGTTCTCTTTTTTTGGAATTTTACAAAATCTTGTGAATATTAAATTAGAGGCGAAAAATGCCTAGGAGGATATTATGCAAGATTTAAATGAAATTAGAATTACAGGAACAATCGTTAGTGAACCTAAATTCCTAAAGACACAAACAGATGGTACTTTAGGAAGATTATCGGTAGCGGTACATCGTCCAGATCCATCTAAAGCAATTGATTTTTTGAATGTTATTGCTTGGGATGAAGTTGCTGAATTCATTCAAGAGCACTTTCAACAACAAAGTCGTATTTCTTTGGTAGGTACCTTACAATACCAGAAGTATAAAGGTGCAGATGGAACTGACAAAAGAGCGTATCGTATTGTTGCGACAAATGTAATGGATCCTACACTTGAGGAAGTCGCATGAATAAGTGGTTTTTAGTACCGATTACGTTTCTCTCTTTGCTATTGCCGACAGAAGTTCAAGATACGTCTTATACGATTGACACAACCATAGATGGAATGAAATATGGTTTCTATGAAGACAAAGAATGTAAGAATCCAATCTTAGATGAGGATGAACAACCATATGTTCTTGAAATGAAGGATAAAGAATCACAAGAACTACCTTTTGATGAAGAAGTAGTTTACATCAAACAATTAGAGACAGTAGATGGATATTACTTGGATGGTGAAGTACATCTTTTGAAACAACATACAATTTTACCTACCTATCCAATTACATTGAAGTATGAATCTGATTTATATCCTACTTCATTCCTATTGAAAGATGAAAATGGAAATTTGATCCATGAATGGAAAGTAGAACAAGAAACAGTACCAGATATTGTTTATGTTGCTGGGAAAAGTTATACATTAGAAGAACAAGATGAAATACCTTATACAACTTCTAAATCAATCTCTATTTCTGTTCCAAAGGAATATGATCCAACCTTTAATACAAAGATTTCTTTTCAACATGAAGTATATGGTTCGTTATCTTTACATGTATTAGATGAAGATGAAAAACCGATTGAACATGTAAAATATGCTTTGTATCAAGATGAACAAGGAAAAGAACTTATTAAAGATTGTATTCAAGAAAGTAATCAAGATGGACTGATTCAATTTGATGTAAAAGAAGGAATCTATTATTTACAACAATATGATATTTCTGATGATTATTATCGAAATAAAGATTTATTGGAAATCGAAGTAAAGAAACAAGAAACAACAACATTAACACTTCATGAAAGTCGTGTTTTTGTTACTTTTTCTTTGAAAGATCAAGAAACAAAAGATGATATTTCAGCTTCTATTTGGCTCAATGAATGTAATCAAAGTGTTTCTTCAAATGAAAAGATATTCTTAAAACGAAATACAGAATATTCTTTTAAAGATCTAGAACATCCAAATGGATATTATGCGTGTGATTCTTTAACATTTCATACAAGTGAAGAAAAAGAGAATCAAAAGATAGAAGTGTTATATCAACCATTCACTGTAACATTTAGTATTCATGATATTGATACAAATCAATCTATTTTATCAAATACATATGCAATCTTTGATTCTGATCAAACAGAAGTATTATCTTTTACAATGAATGATACATCTTATCAAACATCTGCTTTACATGATGGAATTACATATACGTTGAAAGAAGTTGATACAACAAATGGATATGTAAAGATGGATGATTTATCTTTTGAGATATCGAATCATCAAAAAGAAATTCAAATACAAGGATATAAAATACCGTATACATTTGTTCAAACAAAAATCGTAGATGAACAAGGGAATATCGTGAATGGTAAGATTGGAATTTATTCTGATGAAAATTGTACAAAACCAGCAAACAATGTTTATGGAAATGTCTTGAATCAACTACAAGGTTCTTCAATTCGAAATGGAATCTATTACATTAAACTAAATCAATTAGATTCTCACTATCTTTGGAATGATGAAGTGAAGAAAGTAGTTATTGATCATCAACATGATTTCTTTTCCTATCAAGTAAAAGGAATGTCATTAAATCTTCAAGTGAAAACAGTCACAGGTGATCAATTACAAGATGTAGAAATGCAGCTGCTAGATCAAGATGGAAATGTCATAGATTCTTTTCTGAATCAAAATACAGAAGAAATATTACATAAATTAGAACGAGATCAACAATATAGTATTCGTATTTCACATATCAATGGTTTATATACCTATGAAAAGAAAGAAAAGGTATTCTCTTCTAATGATGAAACAACATTAGCGTTTGAATGTAATCCATATATTGATTTTAAAGTAAAAGGACAAGGAACATTTGCGTTATATGAGGATGCAAGATGCACACAACTCAGTAAAGATATGTATGGAATTGAAACAAAGAAAAGCGGAAGCTCTATAGAATGGTTGATGCGTACAGGAACATATTATCTAAAACAATTAGAAGTGATGAATGGTTGTTATGAGAATCAAACAATTCAAAAAGTACAGTTGAAAGAGGGTGAATGGTCAATTGTACAAGAAATAGATAACTTTCCAATTGTATTAGATATTCAAATTGTAGATGAAGAAGGAAAGGCTATAGAAGGTGCAGAATATGAATTATTAGATGCATCTGGAACTGTTTTAGATACAATATCCCTATCGAATACATCTTATCAAGCAGAGTGGTTAAAACCAGCTTTACAAGTAACATTACATGAAACAAAAACACCAAATGGATATCAAGCCAATCCTACGGATATTGTATATACATTACCAGATTCCATTCCTTCTGAGAATC
>CAVFDO010000074.1:0-10535 GCA_963621095.1 bacterium | reverse complement strand
TGGATGATTCTTCTTATCCATATATCAAATTAACAAGAGAAAAATATCCTCGATTAAGTATCGCTAGAGATATCAAAAAAGATAAAAAGGCGAGATATTTTGGACCATTTCCAGATGCAACTGCTGCGAAAGATACATTAAAAATCTTACAAGGCATGATTCCTTTCCGGAGATGTACACATATGGGTGATAAGCTTTGTTTGTATTATCATATGCATCAATGCTTAGGACCTTGTGAATATGATATTGATACATTTGTTTATGAAGAATACTGTAATCAAGTTGTCTCTTTTATGAATGGAGATACAAAAGAAGTTGAAAAGAATCTAACTGATAAAATGTATCAAGCTAGTGAGAATTTGGAGTTTGAACAAGCCCAATATTATAAAGATTTATTAGAATCAATTCATAAAGTTGTATTAGACAAACAGAATATTGAAAAAGATAATCGTGGGGATCGAGATGTATTTGCGTATTATACAGATAAAGGGTATTTGGCAATCGCTGGTTTGTTAGTGCGTAAAGGAACGATACTGAATAAAGAATATAAATTAAAACCGTTATATGGAGATGCAGAAGAAGAATTTCAAGCTTTCTTGATTCAATATTATGAATCGAATCTAGCAGCTAGAGAACTTGTTTTACCATCTGATTCTGATAGTTCTGTTTTAGAACAAGTATTTCCATTTCCTATCTTTCAACCACAAAAAGGATATCGACAAAAATTAATTGATATGTGTTTAGACAACGCAAAAACACAACTAGATTTAAAATTTTCTGTTGTTGAAAGACAAGATAAAATGACAGAAGAAGCAATCCAACAATTGAATGAGATTGCCAACCATCCAATGAACCGTGTTGAATTATTTGATAACTCACATATTTCAGGTGCTTTTACAGTAGCGAGTTGTGTGGTTTATGAAGATGGTAAACCATGTAAGAATGATTATCGATTATTTAAATTACATACAGGAAATTCTGATGTAGATTCTATGAAAGAAGTCATTTATCGTCGATATTTTCGATTATTAAAAGATCAATCTAGATTACCTGATGGCATTATTGTGGATGGTGGATGGATTCAAATTAAAGCCGCAAAAGAAATTTTAGATGCATTAGACTTATCAAATACAATTAAAATCATGGGACTTGTTAAGAATGATAAACATTCTACAAATGCACTCATGGATACAGATGGAAATATCGCTGAAATTGATAAAAATAGTGGGTTATTCTTTCTTTTAACACGTATGCAAGATGAGGTGCATCGTGTGGCTATTTCTTATCATAGAAAGCTTAGATCAAAAGCACAGACTAAATCTGTTTTGGATGATATTGAAGGGATAGGAGAAAAAAGAAAAAAGCTTTTATTAAAAGAGTTTGGTGGTATTACAAAACTCAAAGAAGCAAGTGAAGAAGAAATCGCTAAAGTTGTACCAAAACAAGTGGCACATCATGTTTATGAAGCATTACATGCTTTTGATAGAGAATAAAAATATAACCGTTATATAACTTTCCTCTTTTCTTTTTCAGTTTCTTTGTTATAATATTTGTAGCTTAGGAGTCTAAGCTAGCTGAGGCCCATTGGATACTTTGTCTCCCTATGATAAGTGTCAATGGGTTTTAATTTTGTCTTCAGA
Organism: bacterium; assembly: GCA_963621095.1. GTDB lineage: Bacteria > Bacillota_I > Bacilli_A > Erysipelotrichales > Erysipelotrichaceae > Bulleidia. The sequence goes on along the minus strand of CAVFDO010000074.1, from coordinate 8,895 downwards.
GTTGTAAAATAGATGAGCTATGAAAGTAAATGAATTGAATATAAAAAATGCATCCGATATTTTAAATAATAGTAGTGTAGAAGAAGTGCTTGTTCATAAGGATACAAATGAAATAGATGTAAAAATACATACTAGTTCTATATTAGCTTTTTCTGATTATAGTGGTTTTGTTTATGCCTTAGAACAAATGCTAGGTAATAAAGTGAATGTATGGATTTGTAGTGATTCTAAAGAAGTTAACAATAGTACTTTAAAACAATACTTAAGTTATTTAGGTAATCAAAATAATGAATATAGTATGTTAGCACATACAATATTTACTTTTGAGATGTATACAAAAAATGTATCTTTTTTACTAAATAATGATGAAGAAGTGGATAGAAATAGCATTTATTGTAGCGATATTGAAACTGCATTAAAACAATTTGGAATTGAAGTACAAATACAATGTAAAAGTAATCAGATTCATGTTGAAGAAGTTGGACAGGTCGCTATGAATGTGATTCCTGAAAATAATGCACCTGTTGTTAAACAGGTAGAAAAGAAAAAAAATAATTATAGAAGATTGAAGATGGAAGATTACACCAGAGTGAATCTAAAAGATATCAAAGATCCTATTACAGATATTCAATTTGAAGGTGAAATCTTCCAAGAAGAAAAAACAATCACAAAAAATGATCGTATGATTCAAACAATGTCTATCTATGATGGAACTGATGCAATGATGATGAAACGATTTGAAGGAAGAGGAATTACTAGAGATATCTTATCTTCTTATAAAGAAGGAGATAGAGTTAGAGTCTATGGTTCTGTACAGATGGATAATTTCGCCCATGATCTAGTTGTTATGCCTCAAGAAATTGAAGTATTAGAAAAAGAAAAGATTAAAGATGAGGCAAAAGAAAAACGTATTGAATTCCATATGCATACAAATATGAGTGAAATGGATGCGGTATGTGATGTGAATAGTGTTGTAAAATATGCTTTTAATATTGGGCATAGAGGAATCGTGATTACAGATCACGCAGATGTTCAATCATTCGTAAAAGCTTATAATACTGGAACTTCATTAGCGAAGTCTGATCCAGATAGAGGGTTTAGAGTTGGATTTGGTTGTGAAATTAACATGTGTGATGATCGTTTAGCGATTGTTAGAAATGGTGTTGATACAAAAATAGATGATGCTGAATATATTTCTTTTGACTTAGAAACGACAGGATTATCTGCATATTATGATTCTATTATTGAATTTGGTGCTGTAAAAATTAAAAATCAAACAGTTGTTGATCGTTTACAAATGTTTATTAAACCACCATTTCCAATTCCACCATTTATTTCTCATAAAACTAATATTACAAATGACATGGTAAAAAATGCGAAAACATTCGAACAATGTATTGATGAAATATTAGAGTGGATTGGTGATGGTATTTTAGTGGCACACAATGCTTCCTTTGACTATCATTTTATCAATGAAGAATTAAGAAGAATCAATCGTCTACCTCTAACAAATACAGTCATTGATACATTGGATTTATCACGTGCTGTTTTAAGAAATAGAAGAGCGTATCGTTTAGGAAATATCGCTAGAAATTATCATGTAGAATATGATGAAGAAGTAGCTCATAGAGCGGATTATGATGCTGAAAGCTTGTCTGGTGTTTTTATGTGTCTTTTAAAAGATGCAAAAGAACAATGTGGTTGTGTAACAATTAATGATCTACAAACAAAAACACAAGATGATCAAGTCTATAAGAAAGTAAGACGTTCTCATATTTGTGCAATTGTTAAAAATCAAGAAGGCATGAGAGATTTGTATCGCTTAGTAACAAAATCAAATACAAAAACTTTGGCTGTCATGGGTAAAGCGAGTGGTAAAGAAGGAACCGACGTTGCGGCTGAAGCTAGAGTTACTAGAAAAGATATCCAAATGCATCGTAAGAATCTATTAATTGGTTCTGCATGCCTAAATGGAGAGCTATTTGAACTTGCATGCAATGCAGAAGATGCAAGATTAGAACAAGCAATGAAGTTCTATGATTATATTGAATTACAGCCATTAGGTAACTATTCTACAAGTATTGCCTTAGGTGCATTACCAAACATTTCAAGATTAAAAGATGTACAAAAACGAATCATTCAAATGGCAAAAAAATTAGGTATCATGGTGATTGCGGACAGTGATGCACATTATTGTTCCAAAGACCAAAAGATATTTAGAGATGTTTATATCATGTCTCAAGGCGTTGGCGGCGCAACACATCCTTTGTATATTCGGGATGAAGAATTAAGAATGCGTACTAAGAATCCTGATCAACATATTCGATTCACAAATGAAATGATGAAAGAATTTGATTGGTTAGAAGATGAAGATCTTGTAAAAGAAATCGTCATTGATAATCCAAATCGTTTATTTGATTTGATTGATGAAAATATCAGACCTGTACCAAGTGGAACATTTCCACCTCATATTGAAGCATCTGGTGAAAAATTAAGAAATATTTGTCATAAGACAGCCAAAGAAATGTATGAATATAATGGTGAGATTCCTAAAGAAGTTACAGAACGATTAGAATTTGAATTAAATAATATTATTACAAATGGATTTGATGTGCATTATTACATTGCGCACTTACTTGTTAAAAAGAGTAATAAGGATGGATATGTTGTAGGATCAAGAGGATCTGTTGGTTCTTCTTTTACGGCAACAATGTCTGGTATTACAGAAGTAAATCCATTAAAGCCACATTATCGTTGTGAGTGTTGTCATTATTCTGAATGGTTTGATGATCCTGAAATTAAAAGTGGATTTGATCTTCCAGATAAAACATGTCCAAAGTGTGGTGGAACAATGAAAGGAAATGGTCAAAATATTCCTTTCCAAACCTTCTTAGGATTTAATGCGGATAAGGTACCTGATATCGATTTAAACTTCTCCAATGAATATCAATGGAGAGCACATGAATTCATTAAAGAAGTATTTGGTGAAAGTCATGCTTTCCGTGCGGGTACAATTGGTACAGTCGCAGATAAAACAGCGTATGGTTATGTCACAGGATATTGTGAGAAAATGCATCAGGAAGATATGCGTAGACCAATGAAGGATTATCTCGCAAAAGGTTGTACAAACGTAAAAAGAACAACTGGACAACATCCAGGTGGTATTATCATTATTCCAGATGAATATGAAGCAGAAGATTTTACACCTGTACAATATCCAGCCAATGATCCAACTGCAGCTTGGTTAACAACGCATTACGACTTCCATGATATTCACGATAACGTATTGAAATTTGATATTTTAGGACATGTAGATCCAACTGCAATTCGTATGTTACAAAGAATTGGTACAGTAAAACCTTTGGATATTCCAATGAATGATCCAGAAACTTTATCATTGTTCTACTCTGATGAAGCATTACATGCAGACCCACGAATCTATAAAAAAGAAAATGGTGCATTAGGTTTACCAGAATTTGGAACAAGAATTACACGTCGTGTATTAGAAGAAACAAAGCCAGCTTCTTTCTCAGAGCTTGTTATGATTTCTGGTTTAACACATGGAACTGACGTATGGGCAGGGAATGCACAATCGTTGGTGCAAGCAGGTCATCCACTAAGCGAAGTAATTGCGTGTCGTGATGATATCATGACATATCTATTAGATAAGCAGTTAAAACCATTAGATGCATTTAAAATCATGGAATCTGTTCGTAAAGGAAAAGGATTAACACCTGAATGGGAAGAAGATATGAAAGCACATAATGTGCCTGATTGGTATATTGATTCGTGTAAGAAAATTAAATATATGTTCCCTAAAGCACATGCGGTTGCTTATGTAATGATGGCAGTTCGTATTGCGTGGTATAAAGTACATGAACCACAAAACTTCTATATTCAATTCTTTACGCATCGTTGTGATGCATATGAAATAGATACGATGAGCAAAGGCATAGAAGCAATTCGTATTCGTATGAAAGATATTCAAGATCGACAAAATTCAAGAGATACAATTAATCCTGTAACAAACAAAGAAAAGTCTTTATTTGATACTTTAGAAGCATGTGAAGAATTGTATGCGAGAGGTTATCGTATTTCTAATGTAGATCTTTACAAATCATACGCAACAGAATTTAGAAGTGATCCAGATGATGTAAAAACAATTATTCCACCATTTACAGTCATAGATGGATTAGGTGCTAACGTAGCTAAATCTATTGAAATTGCAAGAAAAGAAGCAGAATTTTTATCAAAAGAAGATTTAGAAAAAAGAACACAATTATCAGGTACATTAATCAAGAAATTAGATTCTATGGGTGTATTAGAAGGTCTACAGGATCTTAATCAAATGTCATTATTCTAAAATAAGTCCAAATTTAGCACTCGTATATTGACAGTGCTATTTTTGGTGGTATTATATTTAAGGATTTTTTATGCTTATTTATAGCATCATTCTTGGAAGTTTGATATAATAGGCAAGCATGAAAAATGAAAAGGAGAATTACAATGTCAACTTGGACACTGAAAGAAAAATCAATGGGTGACATGAATGTCACAATCGAAGGAGATCAATGGAACAATGCTGTTAAGAAAGCATTCAACAAGATCTGTAAGAATGTAAAGCTTGATGGCTTTAGAAAAGGACATGTTCCTGCAGCAATGCTTGAAAAGAAAGTTTCTAAAGAAGAAAGATATGCACAAGCTATTGAAGATAACGCAAATGAATGGATGAGAGATGCATTCAAGGAATTAGATTTAAATCCTATTTCTCAACCTCAATTAGATGTTAAATCTATGAGTGAAGATAAGGCTGAATTAGTATTTACATTCGCTGTTATGCCTGAAGTAGAACTTGGTGAATATAAGGGATTACCTTATGAAATGGAAGCAGTTGAAGTAAGTGAAGAAGAAGTTAACGATGAAATTGATCGTATGAGAAAACAATATTCTGATATTGAAACTGTTGAAGGTGAAGCTAAAGAAGGCGATACTGTTAAAATTGACTACGAAGGTTTCAAAGATGGTGTAGCTTTTGAAGGTGGTAAGGCTGAAGGTTATAACTTAACTCTTGGTTCTGGCTCATTTATTCCTGGTTTTGAAGATCAATTAGTTGGTTGTAAAGCTGGTGATGAAAAAGAATTAAACTTAACATTCCCAGAAGATTATCACGCTGAAGATCTAAAGGGTGCTGAAGTAGTATTTAAGGTTACTGTTCATGAAGTTACTAGAGAAGTTCTTCCTGAATTAGATGATGATTTCGCGAAGGATACAAATATCCCTAATGTTGAAACAGTTGAAGATTTAAAGAAGACTGTAACAGAAAGATTAGAAACTGCTAAGAAAGCAAATGCTGAAAATGCAGCTGATGAAAAGTTATTTGAACTTGTTGCTGATAGTACAAAGATTGATATGCCTGATGTATTAGTTGATGATGAAGCAAATAATGAAGTTCAACAAATGGCAGCACAAATTCAACAATATGGAATCTCATTCTCTCAATATTTAAAGATGATGGGTAAGACAGTTGATGAATTAAAAGCTGAATATAGAGAAAATGCTGAAAAGAGCGTCAAGTTAAGACTTACTTTAAATAAGATTGCTGAAGTTGAAAAATTTGAAGCAACAGACGATGATGTAAATGAACAACTACAAGAATTATCTGTACAATATGGTATGGATGTTGAAAAGATCAAGACATTAATTGATGTTGAACTCATCAAGCAAGATGTTAAGACAAAGAAAGCTTACGAATTCGTCAAAGGAAACGCTGTAAAGGCCTAAAAAAGATTAGCTATAAGACGTAGTTCAACTACGTCTTATTTTAAAAAATAGGAAAGGAGTTTTTTAGATGGAAAATACAATCACAGTTCCAATGATATGCACAAGAGGTATTGTTGTTTTTCCTGGACAAGATGTTTTAGTTGAAGTAGGAAGACCAAAGTCAATCAATGCAATAAATGAAGCAAGTGATAATTTTGATGGACAAGTATTTGTTGTTTGTCAAAATGATGTAAGAGTAGAAGATCCTAGTATTGAAAATCTATATACGATTGGTACATTAAGTAAAATCAAAGTTATTCGCAGAAAGCAAGGCTATATGCGTGTTACTTTTACAGGTATGAAACGTGCAAAACTTGTTGAGCTTAAAGATAATAATTCTATGCTTTCAGCAGTTATTGAAACTTTAGATGACGAACAAGGTGATTTAACAGAAGAACTTGCTTTGGTGAAGAAAATCATCGCTGAATTTGAAAAGGTTTCTAATGTATCTGCAGCTTTCCCTGCTGATATCATCCATCAATTATCACAAGGCGTTTCCGCAGTTACGTTAACAGATCAATTTGGTCAATATCTTTTACATGATCAAGAAACGAAGCAAAAATTATTAGAAACATTAAATATTAATGAAAGAATGTTATTGATCATTGCTGAAATGGAAAAACAACAAAGACTTTCTGAAATTGAAAATACAATTAACATGAAAGTAAAAGAAAAGATTGATGAATCTCAAAAAGAATATTACTTAAGAGAAAAATTAAAAACAATCAAAGAAGAATTAGGCGATGTATCTAACGTTACAGATGATTCTAGTGAACTCAGAGATATGATTAATAATAATCCTTATCCTGAAGCTATCAAAAAGAAAGCATTAGAAGAATTAAAACGTTATGAAATGTTACCTGCAGGAAGTGGTGAAGCTTCTGTATCAAGAAATTATCTTGATTGGTTGTTAAAAGTTCCTTATTGGCAAGAAACAAAGGATGTTGAAGATTTAGCTGAAGTAAGAAAGGTTCTTGATGAAGATCATTATGGTCTAGAAAAAGTAAAAGATAGAATCATGGAATACTTAGCCGTAAAACAAATGACAGGTACATTAAATGCACCAATTATTTGTTTAGCTGGTCCTCCAGGTGTTGGTAAAACTTCTTTAGCGAAATCGATTGCGCGTGCATTAGATCGTAAATTTGTAAAGATGAGCTTAGGGGGTGTTCGTGATGAGGCTGAAATCCGCGGACATCGTAGAACATATTTAGGTTCTATGCCTGGTAGAATTATTCAAGGTATGAAAAAAGCTGAAGTAATCAACCCTGTTTTCTTGATTGATGAAATTGATAAAATGGGTGCTGATTACAAAGGTGATCCAAGTGATGCGATGCTAGAAGTATTAGATCCTGAACAGAATGCAATGTTCTCAGATCATTACTTAGAAGAATCTTATGATTTATCAAAAGTTATGTTTATCGCTACTGCAAACTATCTTGAAAATATTCCAGCTCCTTTAAGAGATAGAATGGAAATTATTGAATTACCATCCTATACGGAATTAGATAAAGTGAAGATTGCACAAGACCATCTTGTTCCAAAACAATTAAAGGCTAATGGTTTGAAACCAAAACAATTTAAGATTAAGGATGATATGATTCTTTACATCATTCGTCACTATACTCGTGAAGCTGGTGTAAGACAATTGGAAAGATTGATTGCTTCATTGTGTCGTAAGACAGTTCTTGCAATATTAAAAGATGGTAAAAAATCTGTTTCAATCAATAAAAAACTAGTGAATACATGGCTTGGCAAAGAAATTTTCGAATATGGAAATAAAGAAAAGAAGGCACAAGTTGGTTGTGTAACTGGTCTAGCTTATACTGAATTTGGAGGCGATGTTCTTCAGATTGAAGTTAGTTCATATGAAGGCAAAGGTGGCGTTGTTATGACTGGTAAGTTAGGCGATGTCATGAAAGAATCCGCTCAGATTGCGGTCGACTATGTTAAAGCGCATGCAGGTGAATATAAGATTGATCCAAAATTCTTTGAAAAGAATGATATTCATATTCATGTACCTGAAGGTGCTGTTCCAAAGGATGGACCAAGTGCTGGCGTTACAATGACAACTGCTATTGTATCGGCTTTAACAGGAACACCTGTAGAAAATAATCTTGCGATGACTGGTGAAGTTACACTTAGAGGACATGTATTACCAATAGGTGGACTAAGAGAAAAATCATTAGCTGCAAATCGTGTTGGTATTACAAAGATTTTAATTCCAAAGGATAATGTTCGTGATCTTGATGAAGTTCCTTCTGCAGTTAAAGATTCCATCACATTTATTCCTGTAGATAATGTTTCTCAAGTATTAAAGGAAGCATTGGTGAAATAATGCAGTATCATGATGCGAAACTATTAACGACTGCTGCAAACAAAGATGGTTGGCCAGATAGCACATTGCCTGAAATCGTATTTGCGGGTAGAAGTAATGCTGGAAAAAGCACATTAATCAATGCTTTGGTAAATCGTAAGAATCTAGCATATTCTGGTAAAACACCAGGTAAAACACGGTTGTTGAATTTCTTTACTATAGATAATAAAGTTGTATTTACAGATGCACCTGGTTATGGATATGCAACAAGTGATGCAAAGAGTGCACTTGCTTTTGGAAAGTTGATTGAACCTTATTTCAATGAACGTGAAAATCTAAAAGGAATGATTCTTGTTTTAGATGCAAGAAGAGAACCAAGTGAAGATGATATTACGATGATAGAATATGGTAGAAATACACATTTGAATATCATTGTCGCATGTACAAAAACAGATAAGATTTCTAGAGGTAAGTTTTTAAGCAATGCACAAAAGATTGCGAATAAATTACAATTACCTGTAAAAGCTTTGATCCCAGTTGATTCATTAAAGAAAACTGGCATGGATGAAGTTTGGAAAGCAATTTATGAAATGATTGAAAGATGAGGGAGATTCCTTCATCTTTTTTCGTTATAATAGATAAAAGGAAATTTTCATGACGACTAGTTTATTAACAGATTTATTACAAAGTTTAAGTTTATTAGGATTATTTCTATTAATTGGTTTTGCACTACGTGCAACAATTAAACCATTACAGAA
>CAVFDO010000073.1:0-11034 GCA_963621095.1 bacterium | reverse complement strand
AAATAAGCCTTTTCTATTTTTTATTCAGCACACTTCTGCAAGGGATGATTTATTAAATAAAAAGATTGTGATTTATTCTTTTTTTGAAATTTAATAACAAAATCATTGATAGAATTTATATAGATTTGTTCATTCATTTGTTTTTCATCTAAAAATCTATCTTCTTTACTTGTTTGATATTGATCATTTAAAATACCTTTTAATTCGCTCATTTTGTTTAAAGATTCTTCTGACTTTTCATCCAACTTATTTCCACACTTCAAATTGATAGGAATAAATACTATCAATAAAGCTAAGATAACTAGAGATATCTTCCATGATTTATTGAATAATATTGTCAAAATAAAAAGAATAGAGAATATGTAATAGACTAATCTCACAATTTCTACAAAGAAATATTTATTCGCTTTTTCAAAATCTTGACCAATCATTTGATTCACTTGTTCTAATGATAAGTTTGTAGTTCTATAATCCCTATTTGATATCTTTCTAGACAGTAGTTTTACTAGATTCACATAGGAATCTGCGTAACAATTTTCTTCTGTGATATCTGTAAAATAATCCATAATTTGTGTGATTACAAATAGGCAAACATAAAAAATAGACATCAAAATAAAATGATGATAATCTCTTATTTCCACGCAGTTAATAAGATAAGAAGTTGTTATTGGTGCAAGTAAATATAATACTCTTGTTATGAAATAAACGATGATAAATGGAATTGCTACAGATTTAGATGTTAATAGAAAGTGTTTCGACATGTTTCACCTCCTTCACTGGGTTCCTAAAATATTTTAACTCACCAAACTATGATATAAGCATTTAGTAATATTACAAAATCCGCTTCTTCTTAAGAAACTTTTCTGTGCTTTGTGGAATAATTCAATTACAGTACTTTCAGATAAGGATTGTGCAGGTCTTGTTTTCTTTCCATCCCAAGTAAAAATACGTAAAGAGCGATTCCTATGTTTATATTTATTCATTTTTGTTGGCGGCTCAGGGTTTCAAGAGATGATTAACCAGAACCGCCAAGCTCTTATCAATGGCTAATCATCTCATGAAACTCCTTGATTGCTTGCATTTCTACAAGCAATCAAATTATATCATGTAATGATTGATTATCGATTTAAACCAACCTTCATGTGCAAGTGACGAGTAAAAACAAGCATAAAAAAAACGAGATATCAATCTCGGAATTGTTTATATATCACAGGACTTTTGTCCTGATTGTTCGTATATATCACTCGATGAATTTCTCATCGACTTGTAAGTATATTTCACTTGGTCAATGACCAATGAATCGTTATATATACTCTCGTATTTGTATATCAGTGATACGAGTTATTGCCTTTCAGCGAGTAAAAATATACCATTTTAAAATATTAAAGTCAACACTTATTTTAAAAAAATTTAAAAGTTACAATATTATTTGCATGAAATATTATTTATCAGTCATTTTAGCGATGTTAATGTGGTCATCTTCTTTCATTGCCACAAAACTAACATACCAATCTATTTCACCAATTCTTTTGTGTTGCGTTCGTTTCGCAATCAGTTACTTTTTGTTGTTTCTATATCGTTTCATCACAAAACAAAACACAAAAGTTGAAAAGAAAGATTTAAAAGTTATTATCTTCAGTGCAATTGGCGGAATCTCTATCTATTACACTTTAGAAAATATCGCCTTATCTTTAACAAGTGCATCCATGACATCATTAATTGAAGCAGCCTATCCTGTATTAACAATATTAGTAGGCATATTCATCTATCATGAAAGAACAAACAAAAGAACGATTCTAGGAATATGTATGAGTATTATTGGTGTTGTACTACTAACGAATCTAACACAAGCTTCTAGTGATCTATTAGGAAATGTATTATTGATCATTGGTGGTATTTTATGGGGTTTCTACAATTATCTTGTACAAAAGATTCCAAATAAATATGATTCTATTACAATTACTTATTATCAAATGTTGTTTGGAACAATTGGTTTTATACCGATGCTATTCTTAGAAAAACCAATGTTTCGTAATATTGATATAAATATTATTTTATCTTTGTTGTATTTATCTGCAGGTTGTTCTGTACTTGCGCTTTTACTATATAACTATGGTTTAAAGAAAATACCAGCTTCACACGCATCTACTTTAATGAATGTCATGCCAATCTTTGGAATTATTCTTTCTGCGTTGATTCTTCACGAAAGTATCACGATGAATCAAATAATTGGTGGTATCATTATTTTGTTAGGTGTATTCATATCTACAAGGAAAGAAAGTTCTTGACACGAAAGCGGTTTCAAGTGTATTACTATTATAAACATTTGCTTATATTTAATGTTTTTGTTTAGAAAGGGAGTTATGACACAAAGAGAAAGACAAATTTTACAATGGATTGAAGAAAATCCAATGATTTCTCAAGAAGAATTGGCAATCAAAGCTGGAATATCACGATCTTCTATTGCGGTACATATTTCTAATCTCATGAAAAAAGGATATATTGCGGGAAAAGGATATGTTCTTAGAAGTGGTACATATGTAGTTGTGATTGGTGGAGTGAATATTGATATCGGTGGTCAATCTGCTAAAAATTTGATTCCAGGTGATTCTAATCCTGGTAAAGCCACTACTTCATTAGGTGGTGTAGGAAGAAATATCGCACATAATATTTCATTATTAGATACAGATGTGCGTTTCTTAACAGCATTTGGTGATGATGAATATGCACAACGTATTGAAGCGAGCTGTGCAAATCTAGGAATTGATATCTCACACGCTAAGAAAGTAAAGAACGCAAATACAAGTACATATATTTTCTTATCTGATCCAAGTGGTGATATGGCATTAGCTGTGAGTGATATGAGTATCTGTGAAGAAATCACGCCTTCTTACTTATCACAAAATATCCAAATTATTAATAACGCTCAAATTGTTGTAATTGATGCGAATATTCCTGAAAAATCTATCAAGTGGCTCTCAGAGCACTGCACTGCACCAATCTTTGCAGATCCAGTATCTATATCAAAAGCAGAGAAATTAAAGCCATATCTTTCTAAATTCAATACATTAAAGCCAAATAAAATTGAAGCAGAATATTTAAGTGGTGTTAAAATCACAGATCAAGCTTCTTTACAAGAAGCTGCAAATAAGTTACTTGAAACTGGATTACATAGAGTATTTATTTCTTGTGGAAGTGATGGTGTATTTGGTGCTGATCACAATGAATCCATTATGTATCCATGTTATCAAGCAAATATGAAAAACGCTACTGGTGCTGGAGATGCCTTCATGGCCGCAATCACATGGGCCTACTTAGAAGGAACGAATCTAGCAGATGCTTGTGCGATTGCTAGTGCAGCTGCCGCAATTGCCGTAGAAGGAAGTGAAACGATCAACCCAATGATGTCGGTTGAAGCTATAACAGAAAAAATGATGCAAGAATAAGTAAAGGAGAGATGCAATCATGTTAAACAAATTTTTAGATGTAAACCCTGAAGTCGCAAAGGCCGTTGAAGAAGGAAAACCTGTTGTTGCCTTAGAATCAACAATTATTTCTCATGGTATGCCTTACCCACAAAACGTTGAAACTGCTTTGAAAGTAGAACAAATCATTCGTGAAAATGGTGCTGTTCCTGCTACTATCGCAATTATCGGTGGTAGATTAAAAGCTGGCTTAACAAAAGAAGAAATTGAATACTTTGGTAAAAAAGGACAAGCTATCACTAAAGCTAGTAGAAGAGATTTAGCTGTTATTTGTGCTGAAGGACAAGATGGTGCTACTACAGTTACTACAACAATGATCATTGCACATATGGCAGGAATCAAGTTCTTCGCTACTGGTGGTATTGGTGGTGTTCATAGAGGTGCACAACAAACATTCGATATTTCCGCAGACTTACAAGAACTAGCACATACTCCAGTTATGGTATGTTGTGCAGGTGCTAAGGCAATCTTAGATCTCGCTTTAACATTAGAATACTTAGAAACACAAGGTGTTCCAGTATTAGGTTACCAAACAAAAGAATTACCAGCATTCTATTCTAGACATTCCGGATTAGAAGTAGATTATCAAATGAATACTCCTGAAGAATGTGCAAAAGCATATAAGGCAAGTGAAGATCTTGGTTTCTCTACAGGTATGTTATTAACAAATCCAATCCCTGAAGAATATGCGATGGATGATGCAGTTATCAATGGAGCAATTGATGAAGCAATCAAAGAAATGGATGAACAAGGCATCAAAGGAAAGGCTTGTACTCCATTCTTACTCGCTAAAGTTGCTTCCTTAACAGGTGGTGATTCCTTGGATTCCAACATCCAACTTGTATTCAATAACGCAAAATTAATGGCTCAAGTTGCTGTGAATTATTCAAAGATGTAATTAAAATCCTTCTCACGAAGGATTTTTTCATATATGATATTTGCATGATTCAATTAACAGATTACTTATATAACGGAGATACAGTCATCCGTATCCTTCATAAATACGCAGATGATTTGGAAAGAGAAACAAAAACAACAGACAATATCATTGATATTGCTCATATATATTTCTTAAGAGAAATCATTGGTTTATTAGAACATAATGATTTTTTAACATCACAATCACAAAGAATCCGTGAATTCTATAAACTATTAGCGACAGAATATCCATTTTTAGCTTTTACATTTCGTGGAAGGATCAAATCTTTGATACGTGCTGAAGAAAAGTTTAATGGATATATCGTTCGATTTGTTTATGAATACTATCAAGAAAATCATACATATCCAAGTGCTGATCAGATCGTAGATGCAGTTTCTCATTTTCGTGATTTAATTGCGTATAGAATTGTTATTTCTATGCCTAAGTGTCATTTAAAACCAACCGATGATCGAGAAGAAGTCGAATTGAAATATCTCTATGAAATCGCAAATCAATTACCAGCATTCATGGAAAAGAATGATTTTACAGTTGAAAAACAAAGAAAGCATAGAACACCTTCTCCATTATTATCAAAAGAAGTAGCACCATTCTACCGTGATTATATTTATGATAGTAAAAAGAATGGCTATCGTTCATTACATATTTCATTTTATGATAATGCTTCTGGTTCTTTCACTGAATTACAATTACGTACAAAAGAAATGGATGATTATAACGAGATTGGTGATGCAAATCACACATTGTATGAACAAAGACAATCTAAACAACGTGCAGAAAGAAACGAAATCAAACAAGGAGAATGTTCTTATTTTGACGATGCATATCTAAGAGGATTATCTCTACAAAATATCGATTATTCTAAAATTGATGTGAATATGTTTACTGCATATGACAACTATAGAATCAATGATGATTGTGGTTTATTACATGGTCGTTTAATTCTTCCTTATGAACACTTATCTAGATTTCAAAATGATGCCATTGACTGACATCATTTTTTCATTTATCTAAAACAGGAACTTGTATTTCTTGAATGCAACTTTCCATATATTCTATTTCACCTTTTGTTAGAGAAATATCTAAACATTTAACAGTATCCAATACAGATGTATTCTTTCTCATTCCAACAAGAAGATTCATATTTTTATATTGTTCTAAAGCCCATGCTTGTACTAGATTTGCATAAGAACAACGATATTTTTCACATAGTGGTTTCCATGCTTCAAATGCCTTTAATAAACCAGATTGATACTTTTCTCTAGTCCAAGGCAATCTACTACGAATATCTGTTTTCTCAAATTTCTTTTCTAAAAATGCAGGACCTGTTAAGAATCCTTCTTCTAATACACCATACACTTGAAAAACAGTATTATATTTTTGACATACATCAAAATACTCTCTTCCATGAAATGGAGACAAAATGGAAAAGAATTCTTGTACCAAAGATACACCTCCATATTTTTGATAGTTTTCTAAATCCATTGGTTGAGAATTTGATAAACCATATGTACGTATCTTACCTTCTTTTTTTAATTCTTCTAATGCAGAAACTGTTTCTTCTTCACTCCAATCATGACACACATAATGCACGATAACAGAATCAATATAATCTGTATGCATTCTTAATAAAGAATCTTCAACATCTTTTTTAATTGCTTGAAAACTGGTATCATTGTTTACTGTATATCCATCTCTACTGTAATGAAAATTACCACCATCATTTCTCCAATTCAAAGAGCACTTTGTTTGTAGCACAAAATGATTTCTACGTGTTTGCAGTGCTTTCCCCAACAATAATTCACTTTCCCCAGTACCATATACAGGTGCTGTATCAATATAATTGATGCCTTGATCTAAACAAGTATCTAATAAATTTTCTGTATCTTGTAATGTACTGTTATGATCACTCCATACACTACCACCGCCTAATCCCCAAGTACCTAAAGATATTTTAGATATTTGAATATCTGTATTTCCTAACTTTTGATATTTCATATCATTCTCCTTATTACCATTATACAAAAAGACTATCCTTTCAGATAGCCTTATAACGTAATTGTAGTTGTAGCACAACCAGCTTTTGCTTGTTTTGCGGAAACTGTAATTGTAGTACCAGTATTTGCTTTTACGACCCAAGTAAGTTTCTTTTTCGCAGGTGCATTGACAAATGTTGTTAAATTGCCATAGATAGAACCAGTCACTGTTCTAGAATAGCCCGATAAATTACCAGCATCTTCTACTTCTTTTCCTTCTACGATTCCAGCACCATCAATGCTAACTTTTACATGATCTTCTACATGTAACTCAAGTGCTTCTTCACTAAGGTTTGTTGGTAGATATCCTGTATTTCCAACAACTGCAGTAATTTTAAATACATCAGAAGAAACTTGTTGTTTTTCTAAAGAATCAATGACAAGATGTGGCATTGCCTTTGCGAAACGAATATTAAACGCTGTATCATGTTCTACTTCTGCCAACAAGAATTTTTCAGGTGGATTCTGTAAAGTAAACTTTGTATTAAAACCACCAAGTTCTACTTTTCCAAATACTGGATGATCATATTCTTCCCATGGTTTGAAATATTGAGGAGCATTTTCTTTTACCCATTTCATAATTGCGTTAAAACGATTCAAAGAATCTTCAGGTGTTTCTTCACCTTCACCCCATTTATATGGAACACCTGCTTTTTCCGCTACATTCCAAAATTCCATTGTATATGCTGGAACACCTTGTGATTGATAGAACCAATCATCTAATGCACCTGAATCCCAATGTGTTTGATCTTTCATAAAAGAATCAA
This sequence comes from bacterium, assembly GCA_963621095.1. Lineage (GTDB taxonomy): Bacteria > Bacillota_I > Bacilli_A > Erysipelotrichales > Erysipelotrichaceae > Bulleidia. The sequence goes on along the minus strand of CAVFDO010000073.1, from coordinate 3,809 downwards.
AGATATTCATTGGTTTATATCCTAATTCTTCTTCGCCCATTTGAGCGATTGCCTTAAAGGATTCAATATCATAATGCGGAGCTGTCTTAGCAGGTCTTGTTCCAGGAGGATATAAGATAATTCCACCAGATGTATGTCCAATTGCAGCACCACCAATATTTGGATGTGCTAAGGCAAAGTCAACGATTGCCTTTGTTTCTGGATTACATAATGGATATTTACCAGCACCTGGTTGTCTAGAATCAGGGAACCATCCTAATGGGAAGTTTCTGTTAAAATCTAATCCCCAAGAAGCTTTCTTCTGTTTTAGATTTTCATCACCATCATATGCCTCAAATACACCTTCTGGGTAAATATCGTAGAATTCACCTTCTGTATCAGATGGTGTTCTTTTTACCATAGAATCTTGATTGTTAGGATCTTTCTTCCATGCACCATACTTAGATGGGATTCTCATCATACGAACAACGCCATCACCATCTAGATCTTCCGGCTTGATTCCACCTTCTTTTGGTAAATAATCACGATTTGCGGAACGTAAGTTATAAGGTGTTGTCAAATATGTTTCAGCACCATCTGGTGTAACTCTAGGAATTACATAAATCGTTGTAGAATCTAATAGATTTGTAACTGTTTTATCTTCACCATAATTTGTTAGAAGATAATCAATTGTGTGCATTGCACACATAGAAGAAGTAACTTCACCAGCATGAATATTACCATCTAAATACCAACCTGGTTTATCTAACGCATCACCAGTTTTTGTATTTGTTAGAGTAACTACATATTGATTTTTTCCTTCTAAAGTAACGCAATTCACTTCTAGTTTTACAAGTTCAGGATAATTCTTCTCAAAATATTCTAAATTTGATTTTAATTCATCATATTTATAATAATGATCATATTTAAATGTTGTTTTCATACACATCTCCATTACAATACTTGTGATAAAAATTCTTGTGTTCTAGGATTTGTTGGATGATCAAATACTTCTTCTGGTGTTCCTTCTTCAGCGACAATTCCACCATCGATAAATAAGACTCTATCACTAACTTCACGTGCAAATCCCATTTCATGTGTAACAATTACACAAGTCATACCTGATTCAGCTAAGCCTTTGATAACGTTTAATACTCCCTTTACCATTTCTGGATCCAACGCACTTGTAGGTTCATCAAATAACATTACATCTGGATGCATTGCCATCGCTCTAACAATCGCTAAACGTTGTTTTTGACCACCAGACAACTTTCTTGGATATTCATTTGCCTTATCCTCTAATCCAACTTGTTTCAATAATTCCATTGCTTCTTTTTCAGCATCTTCTTTTGATACATTCTTTTCAAGCATTGGAGTAATTGTAATATTGTTTAAAACTGTTAAATGTGGGAATACATTGAATTGTTGGAACACCATCCCAATCTTTTGTCTATGAATATTTAAATCAGTACTTTTTGGATCTAACTTTTCTTCTTCAAAATATACTTCACCACCAGTTGGCTCTTCTAACATATTCAAGCATCTTAGAAATGTAGATTTTCCTCCACCAGAAGGTCCAATAATCGTAACAACTTCGCCTTTATATATTTTTTCAGAGATTCCTTTCAAAACTTTTAAATCTCCAAAATCTTTTTTGAGATCAATTGTCTCAATCAACGGTTTATTCATATCAGTCACTTACACTCATCCTCTTTTCTAATTTTTTAACTGCCCAAGATAATGTTAGAGTAACAGCTAAGTAAATCGCTGCGATAATAAACAATGGTTGCCATACAAGATATTTATTCGCAAGTAATGTTCTTGTATACATCAATTCATATAACATGAATGTTCCGGCAAGAGATGTTTCCTTTACCATCGCAATGTATTCATTGGCTAAAGCAGGAAGGATATTCTTGATTGCCTGTGGCAAAATGATTTTTGTCATACAATGCTTTTCAGTCATTCCTAATGAACGTGCAGCTTCTGTTTGTCCTTTATCTACTGCCATAATTCCACCTCTGATAATTTCAGAAACGTAAGCACTAGAGTTCAAGATCAAAGCTAATAGTACAAAGTAAACTTTATCGATATTATTTAATGATGGAAATACCATTGGTAAAAAATAATATGAAATATACATTTGAACTAAGATTGGCGTACCTCTAAGAATATTGATATATATTCCCGCAATCGAAGATACAACTTTATTTTTAGATAAATGCATCAAAGAAACCAATGCACCAATTAATGTTCCTCCAATGACTGCTATTAACGCATATTCTAATGTTCCAGCTAAACCTCTTAAGAAGATTGGCCAGTACAGAAAGAATACTTCAAGAATTCCTTTTCCCATTTTTATCACCTTTCTCTAATCAAACTAAATTATTCAGCTCCAGATGCTTTCTTAGCAATTTGATACCATTCACTTACATATCCATTGTCTGTAGCTGTAGCGAGACATTCATTGATAACTTCCATGAATTGTGTTTCACCCTTTTTGCATAGACATACGTTACCTTGGTAATCACCATATGGTGTTAAGTCAAAATATACGTTTGTTAATACAAATGCACCATCAGATGTTTCAACATAGTTTTCAGCTGTATTGTTCGCTAATGCAATTGCATCACACTTACCAGAAGATAATCCTAAGATTGCTTGATCTAATGTACCAACAGATTCATATGTTGTTGTATCTTCAGTATCTAAAGCTAAGATTTCATCTTCTACATACATTTCTTGTAGAGAGTTAGCTTGAGCCATGATTCTCTTACCAACGAAATCACTTAATGAATTGAATTTACCTTCATTTTCTTTTGTTGTAATCAATGTATGCTTACTTTCTTCACTTGTTGGATCAGCTACCCAACCATTGGATAGTTCATAGTTTTCAGCTCTGTCTTTCTTCCAACCATATCCAGAGAATGCAACATCAGCTTTTCCTGTATCTACTGCTACGAATGTTCCTGAGAAATCTGAAGTTTCAATTTGGAAATCAACTCCTAAACAATCCGCAACATATTTCGCCAGCATCATTTCATAACCATAAACTGTTCCGCTATCATCTTGCCATTCAGCTGCTGGGAAGTCAGGTGAAGTTGCAACTGTTAATACGCCATTGTCTAAAACAGATTTTAATTGACCAGTAGCGTTACTGAGATCTAAATCTGGTTTTTCCAAATCAGAAGTATCTAAGTTTGCTGGGTTAGCTGCATCTAGATCCGCTTGTGTAATTTCACTTGAATCTGAAGTAGCTGCTGTGCTTGTAGAAGTTGTTGAAGAACAACCTGTTGTTAGAAGTAATCCTGCTGCCATAAGTCCGGCTAATAATTTATTTGTGTTTTTCATAATATTTTTCTCCTCTTTTTCTTTCTTATTTTTTCTTTTTCTAATCTAAATCAATGTCACTTTCTTTCTACGTCGAACTTTCATCAGAATCCCCTCCTTAAACAAAAAAGTCGTCACTGGAATTTCCAGAGACGACTTATTAATCGCGGTACCACACTGGTTACTGATAAATAAATTTATCAATCACTCTTTCCCTTAACGCAGGTATGCACGTTCCTTACTATGATTTCATAAGGACTTCTCCCAGATGCGCTTCACCATCCTCTCCCTTATCGACCTCACACTCTGTATCGACTCGCTCGAAGTTCCTGAACGGTTACTCTTCTGTTCCTTGAATTTAACTAAGATTCTAATCGCACTGTTTTTAATTGTCAATAACTTTTTACAATATTTTTCATGAAAATGTTTTCATTTTATTTCGAACATAAAAAAAGTTGCTGACGCAACTGTAATTAGAAAGATCAGAATAGTTACTCTGA
>CAVFDO010000072.1:0-11105 GCA_963621095.1 bacterium | reverse complement strand
GACGCATACCGATTGTTCCGTAACCGGCAACACCTACTTTAATCTTTGCCATTTTTTTCTCCTTTCAAACGAAAGCTTTTTTGTTTACCCATTAAAAATTTTTTATGAAATTCAGCCAAAAGATCTTTTGACCAAAACATATACATATTTATTATATAAAAAATAACATTTTTAATAATTACTTTCAATGATAAATTATTTTTACTGAAAGGGGTTTCAATTATGAACGAAAAATTTATGAACGTCATGTTGACGATTGCCGGTAAGATTGGAAACAATCGTTACCTAGCTGCTATCCGTGATGCATTTACGGATCTTATGCCAATTATTATTATTGGTTCATTCTGTACTTTATTTGCGAATGTTGTATGCAATACAACGGAAGGCTATATGTCTTTAGCTAATGTTCCAGGTTTAGCTTGGTTAGGAACTTTTAAACCATTATTTACTGCCGCAAACTATGGAACAATGAATATGATGGCAATTGGTGTTGTTATTCTATTATCTGCGAAAGTTGCGCAAAGTTTTGGGAATAAGGATAGTGTTGTTTCTATTACAGCTTTAGCTTCATTTATTTCCTTATGTGCTACTTCTGTTACAGCGACTGCTACTGAAAGTGGAGAGGAAGTTATTGTTGCCAATGTTCTTTCTTCTGATTATACTAGTGCGAAGGGACTTTTCGTTGCGATGTTAGTGGGTATTTTCTCTGCATTGATCTACGTTAAATTAGTTGAATCTAAAAAATTAGAAATTCATATGCCGGATTCAGTTCCACCAAATATCGCTAGATCATTTGCGGTATTATTCCCTGCATTTGTTACAGTATTTATTATCGCTGCAGTTGGATTTGCGTTTGAAGCATTATTAAATGTTACATTATTCCAAGCTATTACAAACTTTATCCAAACACCTTTGAAGAATATTTTAACTGGACTACCAGGTTTCTTATTATTAATGTTTATGACAGTTCTATTATGGTTCTTTGGTATCCATGGAACGCAAACATTGAAAGCTATTTATGAACCGGTTCTACTAGCAGCATTTGCGGAAAATGAAGCTGCATATATGGCAGGTGAACAAATTCCTAATATCATTACAACACCATTCATGTCTGCGTTTGGTACAGTTACTGGTGCTGGTATTACAGGTGGATTGTTAATTGCGATATTGATTTTTTCAAAACGTGATGATTATCGTTCTATCGCTAAACTCGCAATTCCATGTGGAATCTTTAATATCAATGAACCAGTTACGTTTGGTCTTCCAATTGTTATGAATCCAATCATGGGTATTCCATTTATGATTGCGCCAGTTGTATCTTGTGCATTTGCTTATTTCATGACTTCTATTGGTTTCTGTGGAAAGATGGTTGTAAATGCACCATGGACAACTCCAGTTGGCTTATTAGGTTTCATGGGATCTGGTGGTAGTTTTGGAGCCGTAATAACGGAATTATTATGTGTTGTGATTTCATTCTTAATCTATACACCATTCGTATTGATTTCAAATAAACAAGCTGAAGAAAATCATTCTTAAATTAAAGATTGAAAAATGACCACTATGAGTGGTATTGTGGAGTTAGATTAAGTCGTACTTAGAACTTGTTTAAATGATAGAGGGTGAAAATGATGTGTGAAAAGAAATTTCCTGAAGGATTCCTTTGGGGTGGAGCTACTGCAGCTAACCAATTTGAAGGTGGCTGGGATGAAGGTGGCAAAGGTTGGTCAGTATCTGATTGTGCAAGAAGCCATTTAGATATTGACGTTACAAACTACGCAAAACAAAATGAAGTATTAACAAAAGATGTGGAAGAGGCAATGGCTCATCCAGAAGATTTGAAGCATTATCCAAAAAGACATGGTTCTGATTTTTATCATCATTACAAAGAAGATATTGCCTTATTAGGTGAAATGGGATTCAAAACATTTCGTATGTCTATTGCTTGGAGTAGAATCTATCCAAATGGTGATGACGAACAACCAAATGAAGAAGGTTTAAAGTTCTATGATAATGTTTTTGATGAATTAAAGAAATATAACATCGAACCATTGGTTACAATTTCTCATTATGAACCGCCACTGAATTTATGTTTGAAATATGATTGTTGGTATAATAGAAAAACAATTGATTTCTTTATGAATTTTGTGCATACGATCGTAGATCGTTATTCAGATAGAGTAAAGTATTGGTTAACATTCAATGAAGTGGATTCTATGATTCGTCATCCATATACAACAGGTGGATTAATTAAAGATCGTTTTGATGATAAGAATTGGGAAGAAGTAATCTTCCAATCCATGCATCACCAATTTGTTGCTTCAGCTTTAGCTACAAAATATATTCACGAAAAAGATAGTTTGGCAAAAGTTGGATGCATGCTTACAAAACTAACGTATTATCCATATTCTTGTAAGCCAGAAGATCAACTGGAAGCACAACAAAGAATGAGAGCTACGTATTGTTACTCTGATACACAAGTATTTGGTGTCTATCCTTCTTACTTATTAGCTAGATTTAAAAATCATGGATTGCATATCCAAATGACAGAGGAAGATTTAGAAATCATGAAAAAATATCCTGTAGATTTTATTTCATTCTCTTACTATTCTTCTTCATGTGTCGCAAAAGATACAACAGGTTTACAAACAACTGCTGGAAATACAATTACTGCTATTAAAAATCCTTACCTTAAGGCAAGTGAATGGGGATGGCAATCTGATCCAATTGGTTTAAGAATCTCATTAGTAGATCTATATGATCGTTATAGAAAACCATTGTTTATTGTTGAAAATGGATTAGGTGAAAAGGAAGAGCTTGTAGAAGATGGAAATGGTTCTTACACAGTTAATGATGATGCGCATATTGCTTATTATAAAGATCATATGAAGGCAATGTATGACGCAATCGTTGAAGATGGTGTAGAACTATTAGGATATACATCTTGGGCTTGTATTGATTTAGTTTCTGAATCTACAAAACAAATGAGTAAGCGTTATGGATTTATCTATGTTGATTGTGATGATGAGGGAAATGGAACATTCAATCGATATAAGAAGAAATCATTCTATTGGTATAAACATATCATCGAAACAAATGGTTCAGCATTATTTGATGAATAATTATGAATTGGCATCTGTATTCAGGTGCCTTTTCATTTGTAACAATCTTTATTTTCTTGTATAATTCCTTACATGCGGATATGGCGGAATTGGCAGACGCGCTAGTTTCAGGTTCTAGTGGGAATCCCATGCAGGTTCAAGTCCTGTTATCCGCACTTTAAGCACTTCGGTGCTTTTTTTTTGAGGCTTAATTGAAAAAATATGGTATATTATGGATGTATTAGATGAGTGAAAGCTCATATAATAACAAGGAAGCATATTGATTCATAAAAAAGTTGGAATACCCTTGCCAAAGTAGGGAGTTGAAAAAGTTGGAATACCCTTGCCATAGTAGGGAGTTAAAAAAGCTGGAATACCCTTGCCATAGTAGGGAATTAAAAAAGTGACTAGAGAGAAGCAAACTCTAGTTTTATTTTACAAAAATTAAACTAGCTAATTGTTTGCGTTATAACCACTTCGGTGCTTTTTTATGTTGCTTTTGATAAGTTTGGTTTAAAATATTGATATGTCAGATTTATTTGAATATGGAAATGAAAAAAATAGAAAAAAAGAAGAACCTTTGGCTTCACGTATGCGTCCTACAACTTTGGATGAAATGGTTGGTCAAAAACATATTATTGGAAAAGATAAACTGTTGTATCGTGCAATCAAAGCAGATAAGATTGGTTCTATTATTTTATATGGTCCTCCAGGAACTGGTAAAACTACATTGGCGAAAGTGATAGCTAATACAACTAGTGCGGATTTTGAACAAATCAATGCGACAACTTCTGGTAAGAAAGATATGGAGAATATTGTTCAAAAGGCACAAGATAATTTCAATGAATATGGAAGAAGAACAATTTTGTTTGTAGATGAGATTCATCGTTTTAATAAAGCACAACAAGATTATTTATTACCATTTGTTGAAGATGGAACCATTGTGTTAATTGGTGCTACAACCGAAAATCCTTATTTTGAAGTCAATGGCGCTTTAAGAAGTAGAAGTAGAATATTTGAATTAAAATCTTTATCTAAAGATGATTTGAAAGAATTGATGAATCGTGCAATTCATGATCCAATCAAAGGAATTGGTATGTATGAAATCAATATGGATGAAGATGCATTGGAGTTTCTAGCCGAAAGAGCAGATGGAGATGCTAGAACAGTCTTAAATGCGTTAGAACTAGCTGTTTTATCTACAGATAAAGAAGAAGATGGTTCTGTTCATATTACATTAGAAGTAGCTGAAGAATGCGTTCAAAAACGAGCAATTCGATATGATAAAGATGGTGATAATCACTATGATACGATATCAGCTTTTATTAAAAGTATGCGAGGTTCTGATCCAGATGCAACGTTGTACTATTTAGCTAGAATGTTGACTGCTGGTGAAGATATTCGCTTTATTGCCAGAAGAATCATGATTGCGGCAAGTGAAGAGTGTGGAATTGCAGATCCTAGAGCACTAGAAGTTGCGGTATCTGCTAGTTTAGCAGTGGAAAGAGTTGGTATGCCTGAAAGCCAAATCATATTAGCGAATGCTGCGTGCTATGTTGCTTGTGCACCAAAATCAAATGCCGCAAGTAATGGAATCTTTAAGGCAATGCAAGAAGTACAAGAAACAGGCAATCTACCGATTCCATCTTATTTGAAGGATGCCCATTACAGTGGTGCTTCTAAACTTGGTCATGGTATTGGATATAAGTATGCGCATGATTATCCAAATCATTATGTACAGCAACAATATCTTCCAGATCAAATCAAAGATCATCGTTTCTTTGATATGAGTGATGTTGCTTATGAAGGAAAATTAAAACGCTATTATGATATGATTGGAAAAACATATAGTAGTGAAAAGAAGAAATAGTGTTAAAATAATTGTTGTGAAATAGGAGAGTATGTATGGATTACAATCTTTATGAACCAAAAGCATTTGAAGAGGCGCAGAGTTGTGCAGATGCATTATTAGCTGGAAATTCTGTTGTAATAAATCTTCATAATTTAGATCGCAGTACAGCACAAAGATTAATTGATTTTTTGACAGGTACTGTATATGCATTACATGGGAAAATTCAAAGAGCAGGTACAAATGTAATTGTTTGTGTCCCAAATGAATCAGATATTTCTGGGAATATTGAACTGTAAAAAATGGAGTAATTCCATTTTTTTTCTTTTCTGACTTTTAAAATTTATGTATAATACTTTTTGTGTTAGGAGAACACCAATATGCCTGAAAAATTGAATTTATTTACACACAATGGTTTATTCCATGCGGATGATGTTTTTGCTGCCGCAATGCTTTCATTATTAAGTGATGATGTGAATATTGTTAGGGGTGGAGATGATGATATTCCAGAGGATAAAGATCAATGGATTATATTTGATATTGGTGGTGGTGAATTAGACCATCATACAGAAGAATGTAAGTTAAGAAATGAAACTCATCCTGGTACAGATGTTCCATATGCTGCATGCGGTCTAGTTTGGAGAAAATATTATAAAGATATTTTGGAGTCTCAAAATTGTCCAGAAAGATATTATGAATCTGTATATAATAAGATTGAAAAATCATTGGTTTTAGGAATTGATGCAAATGATAATGGATTTGATTATGTCATGCATGAAATGGAAGGAATGCCAAATATAACAGATAAACAAAAATCATCAATTCAACATATATCTCAAACAGAATTTACGATTTCTCAAGTTATCAAAGATTTTAATCCAAGTTGGGAAAGTTCTAGAGATCCTTATGAAGCTTTTATGGATGCAATGTCATTTGCTCAAGATATATTTTTGAATCGATTGGATTCTATTATTGATGCATTGGATGGTAGAGATTACATTTTACAGCACATTGATTATTCTGCTGGACATGTGATGTTACTAGAACATTTTGCACCATGGCAAGGAGTTGTAACTTCAGAGTCAAATACAAATCCAAAAGCAGAGGAATTATGGTATGTTATTTCACCAGCTTTAAGAGGTGGATGGAATGTACAATGTGTTTTAGATGATCCATCAGATAGAACTTCTTATAGACATCCTTTACCGAAAGAATGGTACGGATTAAGAAAAGAAGATCTTCAAAAAACAAGTGGTGTAGAGGATGCAATATTTTGTCATCCATCAGGATTTTTAGCAGGTTGTCAAAGTCAAGAAGGTGCGTTAAAGATGGCATCTATCGCAATGAATAAAAAAGGAGAATAATATGGTAGAAAGACATAAAGATTATTTTGCGTTTGAAACAATTCGTGATAAAGAACAAAATGTTGTTTGTTATTATGTGACAATGATTGGAACGATTGAAGAAGAAGGTATCGTTCATATTCGTACAGATTTAGGTGAAAATCAAAACCAAAAGATGGCTTTTGGTAGATTATCTATTTATAACCAAGATCGAAAAATTTCTACACTTTTGAGAGAATTGAATTGTAGAGATTATCGTCATGAGTCTAATGGAGAAGGATCTCGTGATATTGTTTCTTTCACTGCGAAGGATTGGAGAGCAGATGAAGTATATGCTTTAGAAGAAGGCGATCGTGTATTGATTCAAGGAAAAGCTTATATTCGAGAAAATAATCAAGAGAAGTATCCTGGAAGACAAAACGAAATCTCTATTACAACTTCTGGTGTGTTCCGTCTAGGTAGAGTGAAGAGACAAAGACCGGTTTCAATGAACCAAGGACTTGTACCACAACAATGAGCGACCTAGAAAAAAAGGTGTATGCTGCTTGTATTGGTCTTGCCAAAGTTTGTGCTACAAATCCAAAGACAGATGAAACAGACAAACTAATATTAAAGGCAATGCATTCAAAAGAGTTTACGGAGTCATTGTTAGCTGAAATCCACGAAGAAAAAGATCGGATTGTACCTGGATGTAAGTTTTGTCAATCTAGATGTGGGAATAGTGATGATGCTTTTGTGGAGATGCAAGAAGGTACTTTTATGTATCGAACATTTGAATGTTGTAAACAATCAAATGATGCTGCATTGGTTCTAGAAGCATTAGCTAGAATTTCCTATCAAATGGATGATTTAGAATATAAAGATATTTATTATAGAATTCAAAAGAGTATAGAAAAAACCAGGATTTAAAGTGAACCTGGTTTTTATTTATTTGGAAAACCACGCAAATACAACGGCGTCTTCTCCAGCGTATGTTCCAATGGTAGGACCGATTTGTATGATTGGTAGATGATCAACTTTTCCTTCATAAAGAATTGAAGAATCTTTGATGTATTTATCTAACTTTGTTTGAGAAATGCCAGAATATCCTAACGCAATTGGATAATCAAAGTTGATGCCACCACTTTTGTGTACTTGTTCCATTAACATGTTATTTCCGCTTTTACTGCCTCTCGCTTTTCCTAAGACTACGATTTTTCCATCTTCAATTGAAATAACTGGTTTGATTCCAAATAATGCTCCTGCAGCGTATGCAACAGATGAAATTCGTCCACCTTTTTTTAGATATTCTAAAGTATTCATTAATGCGATGATATGAATCTTATTTTTTTCTTCTTCTAATGTAGAAATGATTTCTTGAAAAGATTTGCCAGCATCTCTTAATTCACAAGCTCTTTTCACTAAAATATATTGTCCTAAACATGCAGTTCTAGAATCAATTACATAAATATTTTTCTTTCCTTCGGCAACAAAACAAGCATTTCTATAACATCCACTTAATTCATTTGCGATGGTAATGATAATATATTCTTCATCTCCATTTGTTGCTTGTTCATAAGCATAAGGCGTAATTTGAGAAGTTTTTGGTAAAACATCTTCTTCTATCAACAATTCATAAAAACGATTCTTTGTTAGATTGATTCCATCTATGTAGTCTTCATTACCAATATGTAATTGAATTGGTAATACTGTAATATTTAATTGTTGTGCTAATTCTTGTGTAATATCTGAAGATGATTCAGTGATAATGTGTATACTCATATTCCCTCCTTAGTTAACACTGTGAACCATTATAACAAAATAGATGAAATTCTGATAGAATATTTTTGAGGTTTTTTTATGAATTTAGAATTTTATGCAGATCAATATTTAAAAGAAGCAAACGAAAAGAATGAAAAGAAGTTAATGGAAGAAATCGTAAGATTAATTCTTGCAGATGAAAATATCATTATAGATGGGATAAAGAATGAAGATGGTTCTGTAGATCCTAGTTATATTCAAGTGGATACAGATAATCGTTTTTATTTTCATGTTTATACATCTAAAAAGCGTTTTGATGAGAGTGGCGGAAAACAAGCATTTGTATTATCTTTAAAATCTTTGTTTGAACCAATTTTTAATGATGATAGTTTTGGTGGAATTTCTTTGAATTATAAAAAAGGTCAAGAAGTTGTATTGATTTCAAAAGAAAATACATACAACTACATGGCCTTATATCTCAAAAATATGAAATAAACCATCTATTGTATCAACAATTGAAATAGCACCTGCATCGATCATATCTTGTACATTTCCATATCCCCAAGATACGCCAATACATGGAATATGATGGTTTTTAGAACCAATGACATCATAAACGGTATCACCAATCATGATTGGATTTTTAGAAGGGTATTTTTCTAATAAGTAAGAAATGACAGCACTTTTACTTTCTCTAGATGCATCTAAAGAAGCACCTGCGATTTCTTTGAAATACTGATCTAAGTGAAAATGTGCTAGGATTTCTTTTGCGACACCTTCTGGTTTGCTTGTTGCGACAAATAGTTGATATCCTAAATCATTTAATTTGATTAATAGTTCTTCAATACCTTCATATGGCATATTTTCAAATTTACCTATTGTTGTATATCGAGAACGGTAAATTGAAATCGCTTGATCAACATCTTTTTCTTGAATTCCAAACTTAAGAAATGTTTCTCTTAAAGGTGGACCAATAAAAATAGATAAGTCTTTTCCAGTATAATCAATTTGTAATGTATCTAAAGCGTAAGCAGCACTTTTTGTGATTCCTAGACCGGAGTCTGTTAATGTTCCATCTAAATCAAATAATATTGCGTTGAATTTTGTCATGCATCTACTGTATCATAGAATTCTTATTTTTTTCTTGTAATGTTCAAATATTTTTCACATTTCTTGTATACTCTATATCTGTAAAAAGAAAGAAGGTAATCAATATGAATGAAGAAAAAACTGTAAACCAAAATGAAACAGAAGTTATAAATGAAAAAGTAGAAGAAAAGAAGGAAAGTGAAACTACAAATACAGAAGCGAAAACAACTACGCAAGAAACATCTAATACAACTACAACGAATACAGTTCCACCAATGAATCAACAACCAAAGATTATTTACGTAGAAAAACCAAGAAAGAAACTACCTTGGAAATCTATTATTAAGTATGTACTTGTATTTTTAGTTGCTGGATTATGTGGATTTGGTGGAGGCTTGTTTGCGAACTATGTAGACCGCCAACAAACATCAACGACGTATGAAAACAAAAATAATGAATCATTGCCATCTTTCCCTGATTTTAATGAATCAAATGGAAATAGTTCAAATGATAATAACTCTAATGGGAATAGCTCAAATGGAAGTTCTTCACAAAAACAAAACACAAATAAAGCTGCTCTTGGGGTAAAAGTAACAGAACAAGATGATGGCGTATATATTGCAGGTTTCTCATCTAATTCTAACGCAGAAAGCGCTGGATTAAAGATTGGCGATAAGATTACAAAGATTGATGGAACAGAATACAGCACATATAACGATATCGTTACTTATATTGGTACAAAAGATGTTGGAGATACTGTAGAAGTTACTGTTGAAAGAGACGGAGAAGAAAAAACAATTTCTGTTGAATTAGGAGAACGTTCTTCTCAAAATACACTACCAGGAAGCTCAGATTCCTCCGTATATTAAAAAAACATTTCAATATTTTGCGGATAAGCGTATACTTGTGAATGTCTAATAAATGGAGGATGTAGACGAATGAAAGAATATACACCAATTAAAGAAGGTAAAGTACGTGAAATCTATGATGTTGACGATGCTCTCATCATGGTCGCAACAGATCGAATTTCAGCTTATGACGTTATCTTAAAGAACCAAATTACAAAAAAGGGTACTGTTTTAACACAAATGTCTAAGTTCTGGTTTGACTACACAAAAGATATCATGCCAAATCATATGATCTCTACAGATACAAATGATATGCCAGAATACTTTAGAAAACCTGAATTTGAAGGAAATTCAATGCTTTGTAAGAAATTGAATATGATTCCAGTTGAGTGTATTGTTCGTGGATACATTACAGGTTCTGGTTGGGCTAGTTACCAAAAAACAGGTAAAGTTTGTGGAATTGAACTTCCTGCCGGTTTAAAAGAAAGCCAAAAATTACCAGAAGCTATTTTCACTCCTAGTACAAAAGCAGAAATCGGAGATCATGATGAAAATATCTCATTTGATCAATGTGTAGAAGTTTTAGAAAAAGCTTTCCCAACACATGGAAAAGAATATGCAGAGAAGATTAGAGATTATACAATCAATCTTTATAATAAATGTGCAGATTACGCTTTAAGTAAAGGTATTATTATCGCTGATACAAAGTTTGAATTTGGTGTTAATGAAGATGGAGAAATCGTTTTGGGTGATGAAATGCTTACACCTGATTCTTCTAGATTCTGGCCATTAGAAGGATATGAAGAAGGACATTCTCAACCATCATTTGATAAGCAATTCGTTAGAGATTGGTTAACAGCTAATCCAAACAGTGGTTATAAGCTACCACAAGATGTTATTGATAAGACAATTGCGAAATATCTAGAAGCTTATCAAATGTTAACTGGAAAAACACTTTAATTATGAAACCTGAATTGATTTTCAGGTTTTTTTATATGTTAAAATCATTCGTAGTAGAAAGAGGGAATGCATATGATTTATACAATCACCTTAAATCCTGCAATCGATTATTTCATAACACTTAATAATGAGCTTCTAGTTGATGAAGTGAATCGAGGAAGCAATGAAATCTATAAAG
>CAVFDO010000071.1:0-11536 GCA_963621095.1 bacterium | reverse complement strand
GATAAATAAGCCTTTTCTATTTTTTATTCAGCACACTTCTGCAAGGGATGATTTAATTTTATTATTCATACATATATCCTTTTCTAATCAAAACATACACGCATGTAATACCACAATCAACATTTAATTTTTTGTAAACACGGCGATTCATCTCGGCCCTTTAGGACCGAGATGAATCGCCTTTTAGTTTGCTTCACACGGTAATCATAATATGATATAATATTACTATGAACAACGAAGATGACAGATTGACGCACGGTAGAACCTGTGTATACAATTTAAACTATCATATTATCTGGGGTACAAAGTACAGAAACAAAGTGCTGACGCCAGAAATTGAAGATGAAGTCAAACGGCTAATGTACGACATTGCAGAGGAAAAAGGTTTCACAATCAAACATTTAGAGATAGGTCTTGATGACCATGTACATCTAATGATATCTGCACCGCCTAAGCTATCAGTAACTACGATTGTTAGCTGTTTAAAAGGTACAAGTGCTTTTAGATTGTTTCGCTTACACCCTGAATTGAAGAAATTCTACTGGAAGAAGGAAGATAGACATCTCTGGTCACCTTCTTACTTTGTTGAAAGTATTGGCGCTTCCAACGAAAAAGCAGTAGCTAAATATATCGATGATCAAAGAAAGAAGGAGCACCATGACGAAAGTTAAACGCGGTAAGTCTATTAGATTGTATCCAAACGAAGAACAGAAGATCTACTTCGCTAAATGTTTTGGGTGTTCTAGATGGTTGTGGAATCAAATTCTTTCTATGGAATCAGAACGCTTTGAAAATGGTGGAACTTTTGTTAAGAAGTTTGGATTAAATTACATTCTCACAACATTGAAGAAAGAATATGCTTGGTTAAACGAAGTTGATTCTACTTGTTTAACGAGTGTTAGTGATGATATTAGTTCCGCGTATTCAAACTTCTTTGCGAAAAGAGCTTCTTTCCCAAAATATAAATCTAAAAGACACGAACAATCTTTTACGATCAAATGTGTCAATCGGAACATACAAATCGTTGATGACCATCATATTCGATTACCAAAGATTGGATATGTGTATTTTCGTAGTTTTCGTATACCTAGTGGAATCATTAAAAATGTAACAATTCGTTTGAAACCAAGTGGAAAGTACATTGCTTCTGTACTATTTGAAACAGAAGTAGATGAACTACCTAAGACAAACAAGATTTGCGGATGTGATCTAGGTTTAAAAGAGCTAGCGATACTAGATGATGGTACAAAGATACCACTTCCTAGATTTGATAAGGATTCTGAAAAACAACTTATCTATTGGCAAAGACTTGCATCTAGAAGACTTCTGAGAGCCAAGGAAGTCATGAAAGAGGATAAGTCTAAGACCTTGTTAGATTTCAAGAATTATCAGAACGCTAGAAAAATGGTAGCTAAATACAATGAGAAGATAGCCAATCAAAGAGAAAACTATCTACATGTCCTTTCTACATGGTTGGTAACAAATTATGATGTGATCGTGCTTGAAGATCTGAAGTCTAAGCTAATGTTGAAGAATCATAAATTAGCTAGAGCCATCAGCAACGCTGGATGGAATACGTTGATCCGAATGATTCAATACAAGTGCGAATGGTATGGGAAAACCTTCGTACAAGTAGATGCTGCATATACATCACAAACATGTAATGAGTGTGGATGCATCAATAACAGATTAGGCTATGACCGCTATGGTTGGTTGAAAGTCAGAAGCTGGCAATGTCCTAATTGTGGTGCAATCCACGATAGGGATATCAATGCGGCAATCAATAT
This sequence comes from bacterium, assembly GCA_963621095.1. Classification (GTDB taxonomy): domain Bacteria; phylum Bacillota_I; class Bacilli_A; order Erysipelotrichales; family Erysipelotrichaceae; genus Bulleidia. The sequence continues at coordinate 9,749 of CAVFDO010000071.1, read as the reverse complement.
AAAAAATAAAGGACTTACGCAACTAGCATAAATCCTATATGTTAAATGGCTTGGTACAAGCCTTGGTAAATAGCTAACACCGCTGGATAGAAGTCTTATCTAAGTGTGGCGTTCCCAGAAGCTCGCTCATTTATGTCCGAGTAGTTCACGGTAACAACTCAATTCACTACAAATAAGATTTTCGCTTCCTCTAAAAAATGATGTTGCGTATTTCAACATCATTTGAGTTTTGGCAAATTTCCATCCTATACCAAGCTAATTGTAAGTGTAACTGAACAAGTTGTGTTATTTCCTTCTCCATGTCCTCCTGTATAAGTTACTGGAACTGACGCAACTTGATGATTTCTACTATATGAGATACCACTTTGATTAATTGTTGCGCTACCTACAGAATACCAACCAGATACTTTCGAAATAGAAGCACTTGTAACACCAGTAATATACTTTTTAGAAGTATTTGTGCTTTCATAACGATATGTATAATACAACGTTATCTTCGCCTTATTACCTGCATATGTTACTGTTTTCGTCACTGAACCTTTTAGTATTTCTTTTGGTGTAATTTCCGATATAGGATCAATTACTTCACTTGCATGTAATGGAATCATACCACCTGTAAAAATAGTAAATGCCATTAAGAATGATACTGCTATTTGTAAGAATTTATTTTTCATCTGTTTGTTCCTCCTAATAACAGAATACATTTTTAATCTTACATATTTCTTACAAGGAAGTAGTAAATCAAAATGAATATAATCTGTGGAATGATCAATATCCAAATATTTGTATAGATCAATCCATATTTACATATTTTCATAAAAGAAATTCCATCTACAACATAGCTTGAAACTTCACTAAATTGAATAAACCAAATTATTGGAATCATACAAATATTCATAATCAAAAAACAAATCATTAATGGTTTCATATTCTTTTGTGGATAGATTTTTTGTAATGTATTTGATTTCGCTCCAAGTTGTTTTAACAGTTGTATTCTTTCTTTTTCACTTTCGTAGAATCCTATTTGATTTCTATATACTTGCACAAGAACAACTAAACTAAACAATAATACAAATACACCTATGTAAGTTATTCTCATGATTGTTGAAGAATATTCTTCTTGTTGTTCAATTCTATTATTTTCAAATGTAATTGTTGTATTCTTATTAATCATTGACATTAATTTATCTGTTACGTCATATGATGCGTTTTGATTTCCATCTGCAATTGTTTGATTGTATACAATGTTTTCTAAATTAAATAATTTCTGATAAAGTTTCTCAGAAACAAAGATTGTTCCAGAAGTTATATTTGTATCTACATTGATTGTATTTAAATGATGAATTACTTTTTCACATTCCACTTGATAAGATAAACCATCTGCTTGGATGGATAAATCATCTCCATTTTGGATAGAAATAGATGTACTATCTACCTCATCTTTTAAATCTTCATCCACTGATTGCACTGTTCCATCACTCATTTCTGATAGATTCATGAAATAACAAATAACACTATCACCATTCAAAAATGCTGTTGTATCATCCAAATCAGTAATATCTTCCCAAATACTAGAATTTTCAGGTAACATGATTATTTCAACTGGCAATCCATCACTAGATGTATTTTCTAAATATTTATTTTTTAGATATAAATCATAGTATTGATCTTTTAATAAGTTCGAATAATTCAGATAAATGAGATTTGTATTTGTTCCTATATAACTTGCTTTAGAACAATATTTAACACTTTGAATACCTTCAGTATTTTGAATTTGTATGATTTGTTCATTCGTAAGTCCTGTTTTAGTGCTACTTGCTTCCCATTTATACGCATACCCTAAATTCTTTTGATTCCAAGTATATGATTGATAAGTTGTTGAAATATTGTACATTCCACAAAATAAGATAATGAGTGCACAAATAGGCAAAAGAGTATTCATGATTCTTTGTTTGCGTGTTCTCTTTTTTTCAATCTTTATAAAAGTTTGATTCGTAAAAGGAATTGTGATATCTCTTTTCACATGTTTTATCGAATACTTCGAAATATCTTTTCCATTTGTCACAATATTTAATCTTTTCAAAATGGATAATTGAATGATTTGTGTAATTAATACAACAAAAAAAGAAAGTAGCAGTGAAAGAATATATGGTCGATAAGTAAGTGAGAATTTCATGGATTGTAAAAGAAAATATTGTAGAATCAAACATATAATTGTAGATGATCCACAAACAATCAGCCAACTTATAAACCATTGTTTGAATGTCTCAATCAATATTCTCTTCTTTAATTTTTTGTTACTCATTCCTAAGCTCAAAAGAACACGATCACGATAGATTTGTTTTTGATAGGATGATATTTCAATATACATCAATATCAAAAAAGATACGGCACTCGTTCCAATTAACAATGAACCATTTTCAAAAAAGTCATAGAAATTAAAAACATTTGATACAAAACTATACGAATTATATAAAATTTCACTTCCAGTATTATCATGAATTAATGCATTTAATTCTTGCATCTGAGATTCATCTTCATAATTTCCAAGAAAGAACAAATTACGTTCTATTGGAATACCATCAAATTCAGAAACAATTGCCCCACAAATAGAATGATCATCACTTAACCAATTCGTTGTATAGCTTTTTAAGATTCCACTCAAAATATATGTTTGTTCAATCGTTGTTTCATCTACATTTTGAATCTTTAATGTAATTTCACTTCCAAGTTCATATGGAATTGATAGCAAATCTAACATACTACTTTCTATCGCTATTTCATTAGAACTTGAAGGATATGTTCCTTCTAAAAATTCTAATTGTTCTAGTTGTTTGAAATCCTCATCAACAGTACCGATTGTTCCGATCACCTCATCATTTCCATTAATGATTTCACCATATGTAAGCATCTCTCCATGTTCTTTGATGGATAAATGATTTTTAAGTTGTTCTTCTGCATTTTCAGTAATATTAAAAGCCACACCATTATGAAATCCATATATCTTTTTTCGATTATAAGCTGTCTGTGCATTTAAACTATCTAAAGAAAAAGAAGAAAAAAAATAACAAGAATATGGAAATACAAATTCCAATGAATACTTTTCTATTCTGAAAACACTTCTTTAATATTGCGTTATTCATTGTAATCACCAATCAATTTTCCATCTTCTATATGTAAAATTACATCAGCACTTCTAGCGATGTCTAAATCATGTGTCACAAGAATAATTGTAGGTTTACAAAGTTCTCTGATTTCCAACAAAAATTCTAAAACAGATTCACTCGTTTTCTTATCTAGATTCCCTGTTGGTTCATCACAAAAAAGATACTTTGGATGATTGATAAAAGCTCTTCCAAGTGCACATCTTTGTTGTTGACCTCCAGATAATTCATCAGGATATTTATCTTGTATTTCTGTTATTTGTAATTTTTCCATGATTTTATTACACCATGTTTCATCAGCTTCTTCTCCGAGTAATACAATTGGCAATAAAATATTTTCTTTCACTGTTAATTCTGGTAATAATTGATAATTTTGAAAAACAATTCCAATCTTTTTCTTCAACGCCTCTTTTTCTTGTTCATTCATAGAAGATAAAGAGATTCCTTCATAAAGAACTTCACCTTCATCAAAATCTACTAATCCACTTAAAACATGTAATAACGTACTTTTCCCAGAACCACTTTTTCCAATCACACTATAAAAACAATCTTCTTTAAAAGAAGCAGAAATCCCTCTCAATGCATAAGACGCATGATTCCCTTTTCCATATGTTTTATGTAGATTTTTGCATTCTAACACTTTCATACATAGCACCTCTTTCTAAGAAGAAAGATACACTTCAATTCTTACAATTCTCTTTCATCATATGCATGACTTCCAAATAGTATTGGTAACTTGATTTCAAAGATATTTTTATCTTCATTTGTAATATTATATGTTCTTAATGATCCATGATGATTTTCAATAATCATTTTTGCCATGTGCAATCCAATACCATAATGTTCTTGATTTGTCGTATAGAATCTTTCAAAAACATGTGGTAATTCTTCTTCAGAAATCATTCCTTTTTGTCACAATTTCAAACAATATAGATTGTCCTTGTTTTCGAATCATAATCGTAGAATCATCTTTACCATGTTCAACTGCGTTTTCTAATAGCGTAATAAAACTTTCTCTAAGCCATGTTTCATCACACTTGATTATGAGTGATTTCAATTCTGTTTGTAAACGTATTGTCTTATTCTTTTTTATAGCGACTGGTTTTACTGTTTCAATAGCTTCTTGTACCACCAAGACACAATCTTGTTCTTCAAAATTAAAACGTATTTGATTTGCACTCATTTTTCTGTCTTTTAAAAACAATGTAATTAAATCAGACATTTTATCTGCTTCTAATAGTGCCATATCAATAGAATCTCGATTATTAGAATCCACTTTCAATGTTTCTAAACATAGTTTCAATCCGGTTAATGGAGTTTTTAATTGATGATAAAGATTCTCTTCGTATTGTTTCATTTGTTCTTTATCATTGATTAAATGCATTTCTAAATTTTGATTTCTATCAAGTAATTCTAGATTTTCTTTTATCAATCGTTCTTTTTGATCAATATCTTTTTTATTCACATAAATAAAACAAATATAAACAATTGCTTCAACGAATAAAACAACAATAAATATAGGAAATATATCTTCGATTACTTTTTTAGTAATATAAAAATCTCCGCTTGATTCATATCCACTATCTTTTAGTTTATCCTTTCTAGCTTGAATGTTTTGTTTTCTTTCATCGTCTTGTATGTATTTTCTTATATCAGAAACTGTTATATTTTCATTTCCTAGGAAATAGTAATACTCATTTTTTTCAATACGTAAAAAAAAGAAAAACAGCACTAAAACTAGTAATATATTGATGCACATTAATGAGATGATTGACTTTTTCTTCATGCATTTTCCTTCCATCGATATTCAATTCCACGAATCGTTTCAATTGGACAACAATTAAATTTCTTCATCATTTTATTTCTAAGTCTACTTACATGAACACTTAATGTATTATCTTCAACAAAGGAATCATTCTGTTCTGTGATTTCATCTAACAATGCATTTCTAGTCACTAAGCACCCTCGATTTCTTAATAATTGTCCTAGAAGAAGAAATTCTGTATTTGAGATTTCCAAACAAACATCATGAAAAGAAAATTGGTGTCTAGAAAAATCCATTTTCCATTCATTTACACGAATCACATCATTTTTATGATATGTATATGTATTTCTACGTAATTGTGCCATGATTCTCAATTTTAATTCTCGCATAGAAAATGGTTTCACTACATAATCATCTCCACCACTTAATAGTCCCTCTTCTAAAGAATCCTCATCATCATTCACTGTTATAAAAATGATTGGCATTGAATATTCTTGACGGATTGTTTTACATAAATCAAAGCCATTTTCTTCTTTTAAGTTCACATCTAACAAACACAGGTTGATATCGTTTTTCTGTAAAATTGTGAAGACTTCTTTTTTATTGGTAGCACAAAAAGTTATATATTCATCAGATAAAAGATAATCCAATTTATCACGAATAATATCGTCATCATCAACAATTAATATCTTCTGCATGTCAGAACACTCCTAAGCTTAGTAGTATTTTACCATTACATTCTTACATTTTAATGACAATCATTTTATTCATTAACTCATTTTTGCTTATTTATCAAGTAAGCATTGATTCCTATAAATTTCAATATTGTATTCATTTATTTTTTTCAATAAGATAAATACGTTGAGCGATAAATAAATTGCTGGTTATTTACACTCAAAAAAATGTCCTAGTCGTAACTCCCTTCGTACTAGGACATTTTCATATTCAATTATTTTTCAATCCAATCACTTGGAACATCTTTCATAGAAATGCATTCTATTTGATTTTCTTTGATCCATTGTTTGATTTCTTCACTACAAACACACTCTAGATCTTTTGCACGGCAGATATTAAAGCTACTTAGATCAAATAACTCTGCATCCACATAACCAGTATGTAATACAACATAACCATATTCTTTACCAGAAGATAACATCTTACTTTTGTCCTCTGTTAAATAATGGATTGGATCTTCTTTTACTTGAGAATCTAAAGAACCATCAAATGCATACCATCCCATACCACTTGGTGCGATATCATTTCTTTGCATCAAAGTTGATGTCCAAATACAACCATATTTCTTCGCAAGTTCTTGAGAAACTTTCGCTGTTGTTTTTGTACCATACGCATGACCATGAATGTAATCCGGTTTATGTCCAACAAGTGAAATATATTTTTGAATCTGTGCATCAAATTCATCATATAGTTCTTGTGCACAACCACTTAAATGATCATGATCATTCTCATCTGTATCCAATGCACGATTTTCTCTGCTTCCTAAAAACATTCCATTTTCATGTGTTAATGTAGGAACCTTATCATGTGGAAGAAGTGAAGGTCCTGTAGAAGCATTTAAATCAATGCCAAATGCGATATCATGCAAATGTGGTTTAATCCATTCAAACACTTCTTCTGCCCAAGGCATATTAGAAAAGAAACCAGTATTTTTTACTACACCATGTTCAATTCCATAAATACAACCTCTTGCTTGGGCTCTTGTAATTCCATAATCATCTGATTGTATAATTAACTTCATATCTTTTTATTACGCTCTCTTTTCTTCTAGTTCTTTTTCTTGTTGTGCTTCTTGTTCTAACATTTGTTTATCATACGCTTTAATAAATGGAATATAAACAATCACATCAACAACAAACATAATACATCCAAAGATTACACCACGCACACCATAAGATACTAGATTGGATACAAAGAATGGAACGAAACTACCAGCACTCGCACCAGTTGCGTAACCTAACAAGCCTGCACATTGTAATCCATATGTTAGCCAAACAGAAATTGTTGGTGTAATGATTACCCATGGGATGAAGAAGATTGGATTTAAAATCATAGGTAAACCAAAGTATGCTGGTTCATCTACACCAAAGAAAGATGGAAGTAGCGCAAGTTTTGTAATGGATTGATTCGCTTTAGATTTACATACAAACAATGCCGCAATCAATAGTGGTAATGAGCCAGATCCATAAGATAGGTATCCACCAGTAACCATATTTGGTAATGTTTGACCTGCTTGATAGGCAGCTAAGTTTTCCATTTGAAGTTGTGTGAATAATAGCATCATAATTGGCATAACTGTCATACCACCATGGATACCAAAGAACCACATTGCGTATAGAACAACAACGATAACCCATTCACCAAAGATATTAGCACCCAACATTGATAGTGGTGCAGAAACAACTGTATAGATGGCTTGTTGGAAAGAACCAATAGATGTTAATGCGAATACACCAGAAATAGCACCCCAGAATACAACTGTAATCGCACCTGGAATCAAAGCAGTAAATTGTTGTGCAACTGCAGGTGGAACTTGTTCTGGAAGTTTGATTTCAATATTATGACTTTCACAGAATTTAAAAATCGCTGCAGTCACAAAGGCAATGATCAATGCTGCAAACATACCAGTAGAACCTAACCATTGTGTTGATAAAGTAGAAGAACTATAGGAATCAGCTGCTGCTTCATAAGGTGTTACAACTAAAAATGAAGCTAATGATACAAGTCCTAATCCTACATTTCCTGATTTTTTGATGTTATATGTTGATGCACATTCATACGCCACTAAAAACGCAACATAAACGCCTAGTAAACCAACTGTAAATTGATAAATAGCCCCTAAGATACTATAAATAGGTGTTGATTGTAACCATGCTTGATAACCACCAATTGATAATCCTTTAAACAAGGATGCAAATCCACCAATCATTGTAATCGGCATCAAACGCATAAATGCTCGCTGTATCGTTTGTAAGACCCGATTATTCGCAATCTTCGCAGAAAACGATACTAATGAATCTGTTAAGTTTTTCATTTTCTCCTCTTTTCTTGAATCTTTATGATTCATGTTTGTATAAGATAGTATAAAGTTGATCAGACTTTCATCTTACATTGAAAGCGCTTTACTAACACAGTTAGTATGACATCTTTTGAATTATGAGTCAATATAATTTTATTATTTCTGAATCACAATTCATTTGTTATAATAAAAATACAGGAGACACGCTCATGACAATATTTGAATTAATGGACTCAAAAAAAAGTAAATACACAAAAACAGAACTACTTATTTATGAATACATCAAAAAATTCCCTTCTTCTTTTAAAAATGATTCTATTTCTGATCTCATTGAAAGCTTTGGGTTTTCCCAAGCATCATTAACCCGTTTCGCAAAGAAGTTAGGATTTGCTGGATTCAATCAATTCCAATACCAACTTCAAAACGACGCAAATACCACAGAGGCTGATAAAGAAACAAGATCTCATTTCTATGGAAAATTTTTAGAAATGACAGAAGAGGCAATTAATCAAAAAGAATTAAACAAAATTGCTCGTTATATCAAAGATGCGGATCGTATCATTTTTGGGGGAAATCATCTTTCATCGATTCCAGCAGACTTTTTAGATCTTTCCTTTAAAATCTTATCAGATAAGGCAACAGCCCTCCTCCAAGAAGGACAACCTTTTTTCCCTTTACATAAAAATGATGTATTTATTCTTTTTTCATCTTATACCGGAAAAGGATTTAAAAATTATCCTACTAAATTAGATAGTAAAGGTGTTCATACAATCTTAGTTACATTAACTACAAAACATCCTTTAAGAAAAGAATTTGAAACTGTTTTTGTTTTACCAGAATCACAATCTATACATAATAGTAAAACTGTCATGACAGAAACATTTGCTTATTTCATGTTTATTGATTTATTATTAGAGAGTCTTAAACAATATAGAAATGAGAAAATATAATCAATGACATATTTAAAGAAAACAATAATCTCTAAATTTATGCGTGTAGCGATAGAAGAAGCTAGAAACGGGATCCTTAACCAAGAAGGTGGACCATTTGGAAGTGTTATCGTAAAAGACAATAAAATCATTGGTCAAGGTCATAACATGGTATTAAAGAATAACGATTCTACATGCCATGGAGAAATTGTTGCGATTAGAAACGCTGAACAAAATATCCAAAGTTATGATCTAACAGATTGTGTTTTATACACAACTGGAGAACCATGTCCAATGTGTTTAGCCGCATGTCTTTGGGCAAATATCAAAACAGTATATTATGGTTGCACAATCAAAGAAAATTCCATCATTGGATTTCGTGATGAGAAATTTGATGAACTATTTCAAGGAAGAGCACGATTTAATGATTATTTAAAACAAGTTGACCATGAAGCGTGTTTAAAATTATTTGAAGAATACAATGCACTAAATGCAAAAAAATATTAAAGGAGGATCATTATGGCAATTGTATTAGGTGTTTCTGTTTATCCAGAGCAAGAAACAATTCAACAAATCGATGACTATTTAAAACTAGCTAGTAGTTATGGATTTACAAAAGTATTTACGAGTATGTTTTCTATTGAAGGAAGCAAAGAAGAAGTCGCACAATACTTCAAAAATTTCACAGGTATCGCTCACAAATATGGAATGAAAGTATCTGGCGACTGCAACACAGCGTTCTTAGATAAGATGGGCGCGAGTGAATCTGATTTATCAGCATTCCAAGAAATGGGCATTGATTCTGTTAGAATGGACCTTTGTTATGGAGATGAAAGAGATGTCACTTTAATCAACAA
>CAVFDO010000070.1:0-11991 GCA_963621095.1 bacterium | reverse complement strand
TAATAAACCATAGAGTGGAAACATTGTATCAATCGCATTTTTGTTATAATTCTTTTTCTTTTGAATTGCGGCATCTTTCTTTGCTTGTTCTTTTTCTTCTTCAATTCTTTTTTTCTCTGCGATTTCTACAGCACGTTGACTCTTTTTCTTTACATTTGATTTCTTTAAACTTCCTGCCATATTTACTCCTACATCAATTCTACTAAGATTGAATTCATGATTTCATATCCTTGTTCACTACATCTAAAATAGGAATCGTTGATTTCTACTAGATTCTTTTTTAACAAAGGTTTGATTTTCTCACCATACACTTCTATAAATTTTTGATGAAATGTTTCTTCAAACAAAGGTAAATTCATTCCCTTTTTTAGACGAATTCCCATCATCAACATTTCAAACATTTCATCATTTAAATCTAAAACAATATCATTTTGTTTGAAAGGATCATTGATATATTCTTTTAAACTTCTTGGTTTATCATATCGAATATGATTTTCTTTTCCACTTGCGCCACTCGAGATTCCATAAAAATCTCTATAATTCCAATACGCTTTATTGTGCATTGATTCATAATCACCATAACTAAAATTAGAAACTTCATATTGATGAAACCCATTTTGTTCTAATGTATTTACTAAATATTCATACATATCTGCTTCAGTATCTTCATCTAGTGCTGTATATCCTTTTTTAGAAAATACTGTATTTTCCTCTATCGTTAAAGAATATAAAGATAAATGTGTAGGATGAAGTAATAAAGCATCATCAATCGTTGTTTTTAACATATCCATTGTTTGAAATGGTAATGAATACATAATATCTAATGAAATATTATTGATTTCATTTTTTCTTAACAAATCAATAGAATTTTGAATATCAGAATATGTATGATGACGATTCATTAATTGTAATAATTTTTCATTGGTTGTTTGTAAACCAATAGATACACGATTAATATGATGATTCCTTAGAATCTTTACCTTATTTTCATCCATCGTTTCTGGATTGATTTCAATCGTATATTCTTTAACATCATTACAATAAGGATCTAATAAAGATAATAATGAATCTAATTGTTCATTAGATAAACAACTAGGTGTTCCTCCACCAATATAAATTGTTTTAAGATTTGGATTAATATCTTTATATGTAATTTCTTTTTGTAAAGCGATTAGCCATTCATCTACTAGCTTTGATTGATAAACAGAATGTACAAAATCACAATAAGAACAAATTGTTTTACAAAATGGAACATGAACATATAAATGTTCTGGTTTATTTCTTTGTATCATCATCCATTGAAAGAACTGCCATAAAAGCTTCTTGTGGAATCACAACAGATCCAACAGCTTTCATACGTTTTTTTCCTTCCTTCTGCTTTTCTAATAATTTCTTCTTTCTAGAAATATCACCACCATAACACTTCGCTAATACATTTTTACGAAGTGATTTGATATTTGTACGTGCAATGACTTTACCACCAACTGCAGCTTGTACTGGAATTTCAAATTGTTGTTTAGGAATTAGATCTTTCAATTTAGAAGTAATTTCACTACCTCTATGATATGCTTCAGAGCGATGAATGATAACGGATAAGGCATCGACTGGTTCCCCATTTAAAAGAATATCCATTCTTACAAGTTCATCTTTACGATAGCCAATTAATTCATAATCTAAAGAAGCATACCCTTTTGTACAAGATTTCAAACGATCAAAGAAATCAAAGATGATTTCAGATAAAGGCATTTCATAAATGATTGTATTTCTACCCGCATCAATAATTTCCATTGTTTGATAGATACCTCTTTTCTTTTGACATAGTTCCATCACTGCACCAATGAATTGATCAGGTACCATGATAGAAGCTTTTACGTATGGTTCTTCTACATGGTCGATTTTAGAAGCATCTGGCATCTTAGCTGGGTTATCGATTTCTTCCATCGTTCCATCTGCCAAATATACATGATAAATAACAGAAGGAGCTGTCGCAATCAAATCAAGATTGTATTCTCTTTCTAATCTTTCTTGAACGACATCCATATGTAATAAACCTAAAAATCCACAACGGAAACCAAAGCCTAAAGCTTGAGATGTTTCTGGTTCATATTGTAAAGATGCATCATTTAATTGTAATTTATCTAAAGCATCATGAAGATCTTGATATTTTGCAGCATCACTTGGATACAAACCACAATATACCATTGGATTTAATTTACGATATCCTTCTAATGGTTTATCACAAGGATTATTGGCATTTGTTACAGTATCACCTACTTGTACTTCATGAATATCTTTCATACTTGCCGCAAACCAACCAACATCACCATTAATCAGTTTATTCACTTTAACTTCTTTTGGATTACGAATACCAGCTTCAAGTACTTCATATTCTGCACCTGTTTCCATAAAACGGATCTTATCACCAACGTTTAATTCACCTTCACGAATTCTAACTAAGGCAATCACACCACGATATGGATCATAGAAAGAATCAAATACCAAAGCTTGTAATGGAGCATTCGCATCCCCTGTAGGACAAGGAATCTTTTCTACAATTTGTTCTAAGACTTGATCTACATTCAAACCACTTCTAGCAGAAATCAGTGGTGCATCACTACAATCTAGTCCAATGATATTTTCTATTTCTTCTTTTGTAACTTCAGGTTGTGCATTATTCATGTCCACTTTATTAATAACAGGAATAATTTCCAAATCATTATCTAAAGCTAAATATGTATTGGCTAATGTTTGTGCTTGTACGCCTTGTGTACTATCAACAACTAGAATTGCACCTTCACACGCCGCCAAAGAACGAGAAACTTCATAAGAGAAGTCTACATGACCTGGTGTATCAATCAAATTAAAAAGATATTCTTCTCCATTTTTGGCTTTATAAGAAAGCTGAACTGCATTCAACTTAATTGTAATACCTCTTTCTCTTTCAAGTTCCATATCATCTAAGATCTGAGATTTCATATCTCTTTGTTGCACAGTATCTGTCATTTCAAGAATTCTATCCGCAAGTGTAGATTTCCCATGATCAATATGCGCAATAATACAAAAGTTTCTTATATGTTTTTGATCCATTACTCAAATACCTTTCCAATTACTTCATTCGCGTAGCCATTTTTGAATGCATCTGCATCCATTCTTTTCTTTCCTTCCATTTGAAGTTCATATACTTTTAATATGCCATTTTGACAAGTAATTTCTAATGCATGATCCTTAAAACCTAATACAGTTCCTGCTTGTTCATGTACGTCTTTCTTTTCTTTTCTGACTTTATAAAATTTGATTCTTTTTCCATCTAATTTACCGTAGGCAATTGGCCAATCAATCAAACCACGAATATGATTATAAATTTCATCGATATCTTCTAAAGAAAAATGTACTTCCTCTTCTTCTCTAGAAATATTATTTCCAATGATTACTTTCTCTTCATCTTGTTCGATTCCAGGTAATTTACCATACATATAATCCTGTAAGGAATCTTTTAATAATTGACATGCGGCAACATTTAAACGCTCTGATAGTTCAGCTTGTGTTTCATCTTCACCAATATCTAATGTCACTTGTGCATATACTTTACCTGCATCCATCTTCTTTACCATTTTCATGATGGAAACACCAGTCTGTTTTTCACCAGCCATGATAGCGTGATGGATTGGTGCACCACCTCTATACTTTGGTAAAAGAGAAGGATGAATATTAATACAACCAAGTTTTGGATAAGATAAAATTTTAGAAGGAACAAATTGACCATATGCGCATGTCAAAATAATATCTGGTTGATAGTCTAAAATCATATCAATATTCTCTGTCAACTTTTCTGGTTGTAAACAAGGAATATCATATTGATCAGCTAAAGCATGGACTGGTGTTGGTGTTAAAACATGTTTTCTTCCAACTGGTCTATCAGGTTGAGATACAACTGCCACAACATTGCATTCCATATCTATAACTGTCTGTAAAATACTTACCGCAAATTCAGGCGTTCCAAAAAATATCATTCTAGGCTTTTTCATAAAATTCCTCCTAATCGATTTATTTATTATAACGTAAAGCTGAAAGTATTTCATTGCATTTTAAAAGTCTATTTGATATAATCGTTTCTGCTGAGAAGAAGGATGGAGGTGTTCTCATGGCAAATATCAAGTCACAAAAGAAGCGTGCATTGACAAACCTGAAGAGACAGAATGCCAAAGCTGGACAAAAGAGTGAACTAAAGACAGCAATCAAGAAAGTTCTTGTAGCAGTTGAAGCTGGTAACAAGGAAGAAGCTGTCAAGGCGTATAACGTAGCTAACAAGGCTCTGGACAAGGCAATCGTATCTTCTATTAAGAAGAAGAACTATGTTGCTCGTCAAAAGTCTAGACTCGCAAAAGCTGTTAATTCTATTGCTTAATAGCACAAAAAAAAAACGTGATCAATTCTGATCACGTTTTTTTGTCTTATTCTTTTGGTGATAAATTATATTTTTACAACAAGAATCCAACAACAGTTCCTGAACCACCTTGAACAGAAAGTTGATAATAAATGTTTTTGCCAGAAATACTTGTGTTAAAACTATACACTTTCCTATTTCCAGTAACAGATGAGACTCTTAAATCAGCGCTTAAAATATTCCCACTCGAATCAGCAGTATACATACCTGAAATTGTCGCATAAATTCCATTTCCAACAGAAACTTTACGATCAATCTGATGAGCAACCACTCGTGGAGATACACTATATAAAATATTAGAGTCAACTCCTTCTTTAGCTTTAATTGTTATAGGTGATATAACGATTAAAGTCATAGCAAATAAAGCAATTAAAAATTTTTTCATATCCGTATTCTCCTTTTCTATACACATAATATATGACATGTGTATTTTTTACAAGAACACATTTTGTACTATGAATGCTAATTTTATGAAATACATTTAGAAATAATATTTTTGTATATTTCTTGTAGTTCTTTTTTCTGTTTATCATTCATTTGAGAAGAATCATTTTTAATTGAAAAACCATCAACGAGAGCTACGTGTGAACCTACTAACTTTCCTTCAGAAACACCAATAATTAATGGAACAAGAATTTCCTTTTCACCAGTGTCAGCGTCAATTTCTAATATATCATCTAAATACTCTTTTAATTGATTAATATCAGAACCATTCACTGATTCATAAGCATCAACATAATAAATCGTATCTTCATTTTCATAAGCGACATCATTTAGTTCTACGATTGCTCTTTCACACCATGGACAACCTGGATATCCATAATAAATAACTCCTGTTAAATTATTTTCAAAGAAAGATAAAGATTGTTTTAAAGATATCTTTTCGAAATCAGCCACATTACCACTAATCCACTTATAATCAGACATATCAGTTTTAGAAGATTTAATTGATTCAATTTTATATGTATGTTTTTCAATTAATGAGATATCTGAGTTTTCATCGCTTGAAGAAACACAACCTAATGATAAACAAAGTAAAGCACTAAATATACCTATTTTTTTCATATAATTCTCCTAATTTTCTAAATATTTCTGATAGATTTCTAATCGCTGTTGTAAGAGCTCATTCTGTGGAGCTTTTCCATTCGATTTTTCTAAAATTGTAGAAATCTTATTGAAGTTTGTTTTACAGAAAGATAAATATTCTTCATCTTTTTGTTGCATCAATATTGGTCCTAATTCTATTTCTTCTTTTGAATAACTTTCATGATAGTTTGTTGTAAAAGAAATAATAGCGTAATCATGATTTCTTTCATGAACAAATGCTTCATCATCAATCGTATAGTGATGATCAGATATCCATTGACGCATATCTTCAGGATTACGATTGATTTCAGTGATGATTTGTTTGAAAGATGGTAATCTTTCAATCGCTTGATTAAAGATCATAGATGCAGTGATATACCCCATACCTGCAATGACTGCGACTTGTGTATCCATTGGAACACATTCAAATCCATTAGATAAAATGGTTTGGATATTTTCTTGCATACCATATTTTTGAATGTTTTCTTTTGCGATAGATAATGGACCTTCCGCAATATCACATGCATATACTTTTTTTGATTTTCCATTTTTCACTAACAAGATAGGTAAGAGGGCATGATCCGTACCTATATCAGCGACAACCATACCCTCTTTTACCATATCCGCGATTCTTTCAATACGGATGTTTTTCATAATTATTTATCAAAGAAATCCTTTAATCTCTTACTTCTTGTTGGATGTTTCAACTTACGAAGTGCCTTTGCCTCAATCTGACGAATACGTTCACGTGTTACGTTAAACTCTTTACCAACTTCTTCCAAAGTTCTTGTACGTCCATCATATAATCCAAAGCGTAATCTTAAAACTTTTTCTTCTCTTTCTGTTAATCCAGAAAGTACAGCGTTGATTTCATCCTTCAATAATTGGTTACTTGCATATTGATCAGGACTCATTGCGTCTTTATCTTCAATAAAGTCACCTAAATGTGAATCATCCTCTTCACCAATTGGTGTTTCTAAAGATACTGGTTCTAAGGCAATCTTTTGAATTTCACGTACTTTTTCAGGAGAAATTCCATCCATCTTTGCGGAAATTTCTTCAGCTGTAGGATCACGTCCTAATTCTTGTACCAATTGACGTTGAATACGCGTCAATTTATTGATTGTTTCAACCATGTGTACTGGAATACGGATTGTACGCGCTTGATCGGCAATTGCACGTGTGATAGCTTGTCTAATCCACCAAGTAGCGTATGTAGAGAATTTAAATCCCTTTGTATAGTCGAATTTTTCTACTGCTTTAACTAGGCCCATATTACCTTCTTGGATCAAGTCTAAGAATAACATTCCTCTACCAACATATTTCTTCGCAATAGAAACAACTAAACGCAAGTTAGAAGTAATCAAGATATTTCTTGCCTCTTCATCACCTTCTTCAATTCTCTTTGCGATTTCTGGTTCATCTTCTGGTTTTAATAGAGGTACTCGTCCAATTTCTTTAAGATACATTTTAACTGGATCATTTAATTGGATCTGCGCGTTTCCATGCATGACAGCTTTTGAAATCTGATCGATTGTACGAATATCAACATCCGCATGTGATCTTCCATCTTCATCATCTTCATCAGCTGGATCTGTATCATCTAACAAGACATCTTCTTCAAGTTCTTCTTGAATATCTTCATCTTCTGATACTTCAATATTTTCAGCTCTGAACCAATCCCATAAACCATCTAGATCATCATCACTCATATCAAGCTTTTCTAAAGAAGCCATGATATCTTTTTGATAGATGACACCTTCTGAAGCATAAACATTCTTATATTCAACTTTTAATTCTTCTAATGTTTTTACTTCAGAATTCTTTCCTTTGCCTTTAGAACTTTCAATCTTCTTTTCTTCTTTTTTCTTAGAAGATTTTTTTGTTGTTTTTGGTTCTTCTTTTGTCTTCTTTGTTGTCTTTTTAGCTGGTGCTTCTTTCTTTACAGTTTCTTTTTTCGCTGTAGTTTTCTTAGGCGTAGCTTTTTTCGCAGTTGTTTTTTCTTCTGCTTTTGTAGTCTTTTTTACAGAGGTCTTCTTCGTTGTTGACTTCTTTTCTTCATTGACTTCCGTTACTTTGCTGGTTTTCTTCATTCATTAATCTCCTCTGTTCTTGTAGACACTCGTTATATTTGCTGATAAGAAGTGTTAAGCTTTCTGGATTCATTGCGTTTTGTATTTGTTGTTTATATTGACTCGCTGTACTAGAAAGTACTTCAATCTTGATCTTACGCATCGCTCCTTGCATCTTTTCAGCGTCATATTCCAAATCAAATTCTTCATTTGATACGATTTTTGTAATTAAATCTCGAGTTTCTTGTCGATTAGACATATCAATCAATTGCCCAACATCTATTTTTCCAAATTGATGATATTGATCGATAATCATCATAGAAAGATTGTTATAATCTTCTCCTATGAGATATCCTAATTCTTCTTCAAACTTTTCACTGGCTTTATAGGATTTCATCATCATTGATAAAATCATTTCTTGTGCTTTTTTTGTTCCATCTGGAACAAATAATTTTCTGATTGGTTCTGAAACTATGACCTTACGTTGTTCATTTGCGTAAGGGATTGGTAATTTTGTAATTTCAGATAACCTTTCAATAAATACTTTTCGATCTAGTTCATCAGTTAATAAATCATATTCTTCTTGTAGCTTTTGGATCATTTCTTTTTTATCCATATAGCTTTGTAGATTTGTATTAGATGCATAATACTCTAATACAAATTCCATCCAAGTGATTTGATTTTGAACTAGATTTTGTAAGCCTTCTTTTCCAACACTTCTGATGATTTCATCAGGATCTTTTCCTGTTTTATTTTGAACGATTGCGACATCAATTCCTAATGTTTGCGCAAGTTTTGCGGCTTTATATGTTGCACGTTGTCCTGCATTATCGCCATCATAACAAAATACGATTTTTGGAGCACACTTCTTTAATAAAGAGAGTTGTCTTTGGGTACATGCAGTACCTAATGTACATACTGCATTTTGTATATCTGCTTTATGAAAAGCAATTACATCTGTTACACCTTCACAAAGATATATTTCTTTTTGTCTTCGCGCTTCTTGTTTTGCGCGATGAAGGTTGTAAACAATATCTCCTTTGATAAATATATCTGTTTCATTTGTATTGATATATTTACTAGGATTTTCTGGATTCATAGATCTTGCGGAAAATCCAATTGGATTTCCATTCATATCATGAATTGGAAATGTAATTCTTTCACGAAATACATCTTGTATTCCATTTTCATTGACACGTGATACATTCACACCAACTAAATCTTTTTCTTCATAGCCTTTGGCTATTAAATAACGTGTTAATAAATCTTTAGAAGGATCATACCCAATTTGAAATACTTTTCGTACATTGTGATCTAATCCTCTTTCTTCTAAATACTGTTTTGCGTGTATTGAATCATCTGTATCTAATTGATATGTTGTATAAGCAATTGCTTCATTTAATACTTGATAATACTTTTCTTTATGTGGATCTTTTGTGACTTGTGTTTGTGTAGGGCTTGTTGATAAATGAAACCCTGTAAGTTCCGCAACTTTACCTACTGCTTCTACAAATGAAACTTTGTCATAATTTTGTACAAATGTGAATACATTTCCACCATTTCCACATACAAAACATTTATAGATTTTCTTTTCTGGCGTAATTAACAAAGAAGGATCATGGTCATTATGAAATGGACATTTTGCCTTATAGCTTTTACCATACCGTTCAACCTTGATATAGTGTGAAATGACATTCACAATATCAGCTTGATTTCTTAATGCATCGATTTCTTCTTGTTCAATTCTAGCCATCAAAGTCCTTTCTTTTAGAAACGAATATCTGTTAGAACTTTTGTTCTAACGTCTTCTACAGATAATCTTTCTTGGGCCATAGAATCACGATAACGAATTGTTACTGTTCCATCTTCCAATGTTTGATCATCTACTGTAATACAATATGGTGTGCCAATTTCATCCATTCTTCTATATCTCTTACCAATAGAACCTGCATCATCATAAGAAACTGTGAAGTCATAAGATAATGTCTTATAGATTTCCTGTGCTTTTTCTGAATGAGCTTTCTTCTTTAATGGAAAAACTGCTGCTTTAATTGGTGCAAGTACAGGATGGAAATGCATAACGATTCTTGTATCTCCATTCTCTAATTGTTCTTCATCATAAGCATCTGTAAAGAACATGAAGAATAAACGTTCCACACCAACTGCTGGTTCTACGACATAAGGTAAATATTTTTCATTTGTTGTAGGATCAAGATATGTTAGATCTTTACCAGAGGTATTTTGATGTTGTGTTAAATCGTAATCAGTACGATCTGCGATTCCCCACAATTCTCCCCAACCCCATGGGAACTTATATTCAATATCTGTTGTTCCTTTAGAATAGAAAGATAATTCTTCTTTTTCATGATCTCTAAATCTTAGGTTTTCTTTATTTCCACCTAATGAAAGAATCCAATCCATACAGAATTGTCTCCAATATTGGAACCATCCTGATCCATCTTCTTTCATATCTGTTCCTGGTTCACAGAAGAATTCCATTTCCATTTGTTCAAATTCTCTTGTTCTAAAAATAAAGTTACCAGGTGTAATTTCATTTCTAAACGATTTACCAATTTGTCCAATACCAAATGGAAGCTTCTTACGATAAGCACGTTGTACATTCTTAAATTGTACAAACATACCTTGTGCTGTTTCTGGTCTTAAATATATCGTACTTTTTGCGTCATCCAATGTTCCTTGGAATGTTTTAAACATCAAGTTAAATTGACGAATACCAGTAAAGTCATGACCACCACAATCAGGACATGGAATATTATTTTCTTTAATGAAGGATTCCATCTTTTCATTTGACCAGCCTTCACAGCTAACTTTACCTTCACTCCAGTTTTCAATTAATTGGTCAGCTCTGTGTCTTGTCTTACATTGTTTACAATCCATTAAAGGATCTGAGAAACCCTTTAAATGTCCACTTGCTTCCCAAACTTTTGGATTCATTAAAATAGCTGCTTGAATCTCTACATTATTAGGATCTTCTTGAATGAATTTCTTTTGCCATGCACGCTTGATATTATCTTTCAAAGCTACTCCATATGGGCCAAAATCCCAAGTATTACTTAATCCACCATAGATTTCAGAACCTTGAAATACAAAGCCTGTCGTTTTGGCATGTGTAACAATTTTATCAAATGTCTTTTCCATAAAAATGGCAGTCCTCCCCTATTTTTGCATATACTGTAATAATATAGCACTTTTGAATACCCGATTCAATCCACATCAACGATTATTCTGAAACAAGTTTTGTGCGTTTTTATACATGATTTTCTCTATGTCGAATGGAATATCTTTAGATTCTAGAAGTTGTTCTACTTTTGTTTGAATTTTTTCTTTTGACGTATAAGGAAAATCTCCTCCAAACAAGATATGATCTTCATCTACCATCGTTTCTAATATCTTGATTCCTGAAGGCAATGCATCACCTGCGATATCAAAATACAAAGACTGCATACTTTTTTCTATTGAGACTTTCTTCCCAATTCCTTGTTTCGCTAACACTTCTGAAATTCCTGTTAATCGATCAATGATGTTTGGTAAAAAGGAACCACAGTGTGGAACAATCACTTTTACATTTGGGTATTTTTCTAAATATCCAGAAACAATTAAATCAATCACTGCTCGTGTCGTATCTCCTAAAAATTCAAACAATGGTTGGGCCAGCAGTAAAACAATTTCTTGGATAATCTAGTGGTGAAGTTGGATGTAGGATGACAATCGCCTTTCTTTCATAAAGCTTATGGCGTGGAAAACCACTGGTCTTTAGACCGTGGGAGGAAACGTCGATTCGCTATCCTTGATTCTCAATGTAATGCTGTATCGTTCTTTCTGATACATCGCCAATGCTGAAGGCAAAATACCCTTCTGACCAAAATGTTCTTTTCTTCCAATATTCGTACTTTAGAATCTGTTGGGAATTCTCCCACAAATAATATGTAGATTTTTGTTTTAGCTCTTTTACGATATCGCAAACACGTTCTGTAGTGTCGTACTCTAAAAGTATATGTATATGGTCGATATCTGTTTCCATTGCCAAGATATTCCAATCATGTTTCTTGGCAATATTCTTGAAGGCTTCTTTGGTAACCAAATCTAAATTTCCTTATAACAAAGGTTTTCTGTATTTTGTTACAAGTACAAGGTGAATTTTTAAACAATACTTTCTTCTGTTGCGGTGATAATAGCTGTATGATTTCTGTATAAATATGGTCTCTATTAGTTTTGTTTCAAGTATAATATTTGTAGTGAAAGGAGTGCATAATATGCAGATTGCTGAAGTGATGAAAATTAAATTAAACGGTATTTCTGATGATGTTGATTTGGCTTTTTCTGATATGACATATCAGTACGCTCAAGCTTGTAATTACATCTCTGAAT
>CAVFDO010000069.1:0-12279 GCA_963621095.1 bacterium | reverse complement strand
CTTTGTAGCCTCACAAGCCTCACGTTATTTTGTAATTCTTCAAAACCTCATCAAATTTTGGATATTCAAAAAGAAAAGTAGGCAGAGATAATATCTTTGCCTACTATTAGAATATAGATGAAAACCACAATAATAGTTTATCTAGGAAATGAGATTCCGCTTTGATTTTCACCATGATCTTTGTTGTATAAACAACTTGCCCTTCAACAGTGACTGTTAAATCACCTTCAATGTTTTGTGACTTTAAAGATGCAGAAACGCTTGTAGGAAGTGTACAAGTAATTGAAGATTCTACATCATTAGGTAGATCTAAGTTACAATCTTCAGGTGCTTTGATGGTAAGAATTTCTGTCTTTGAATAAGGATGTGTTACTTCAATTGTTGTGATGATGTCATCTTTTGTTAACAAAGCTTTTTTATTCCAAGACTGTAATTGTTCTAAAATTGTATTTGTATCTGCAATGTGTGGTGAATTATATGCATAGGCATCAGAATTACAAACAATCGTAATTAAGTGCATATCATTGATGTCTTCCCAAGAAGCTAAACAATGACCAGCAGGATATGTAAAGCCTGTTTTACCACCAATCAAACCTGGAATAGCGTAGTTGTTCGTTTCAGCAGCTTTAAATAAAGAACTCGTAAAAGTAATTCCATTGATTGCGGAAGATAATGAAGAAGTTGTATAAGTGTGAGTGGAGAATATTGTTTGGAATGTTTCGCTGTTTAAACAATATTGTAATAATTTTGATAGATCTCTTGCGGTAGAATAATGATTTTCATCATGTAAACCAGTTGTATTCACAAAATGTGTATTCGTCATACCAATTTGTTGTGCTTTTTCATTCATGAGTTCTACATATGCTTCAATGCTTCCGGAAATCGTAAAGGCAGCAGCGTTTGTTGCATCTGCACCAGATGGTAAGGCAATACCATATAAAACATCTTGAATCGTAGGCGTATCACCTACTTCAAATCCAGCTAAAGAAGCATCTTGTTCTTTTAATCCAGCCAGCATTTCTTCAGTAATTGTGATTGTTTGATTGAAATCTTGCAGATTTTCAATAGCGATGATTGCGGTCATCATTTTAGTTAAGGAAGCAGGATATAATTTAGTATCTGCATCTTTTTCACATAGAACTTGATTTGTATCTCGATCAATGACGATTGCGTAAGTAGCTCCAATAGAATCTAACACAGTTGTATCGATTGCCTGGATTGGTTGTATAGAAACAATCATGAACAATAAGATTGTTATCAAAGATAGTATTTTTTTGAACATATGCATAATGATAAATGAAAATGTTGAATAATTCTATAGTGGATTCATTAAGAGATTGAAGGTTAGTAAATGGTTATGAACAGATAACGCATAAATATGCATAAATAAATGATAAGTATTGACTTACTTGAAAACTATAGTAGACTTAAAAGAGTCGAAAAAAGGAGAAGTGTATTATTATGGCAACAAAAATGATCACAAAGAAAACATTAGCTGAAGATTTAGCTACAAAGTTTGGATGGACAAAGAAGGACGCTACAGAAGCTGTAGGTTATGTGTTTGATGAAATCGTAAACACAGTAGCTGAAGGTGGAGAAGTTTCTCTCAATGGTTTTGGTAAATTCGAAAGAGTTGAAAAGAAAGAAAGAACTGGTCTAAATCCAGCAACTGGTGAAAAGATCACAATCAAGGCTTCTAAGGCTCCAAAGTTCAAAGCAGCTAAAGCATTCAAAGACGTAGTAAATAAGTAATAAAAAACAGAGTTGAATTTCAACTCTGTTTTTTATTGCTTTATTCTTCAATGAATACACGTTTCATGACAACTTTTGTAAGTGGAGCGTCACGGAAATCTGTTCTTTCATTTGCGATTTGATCTACTACATCCATCCCTTCAACAACTTTACCAAATGCAGCGTATTGACCATCTAGATGTGGTGCATCCGCATGCATGATAAAGAATTGAGAAGAAGCTGAGTTAGGATCCATTGCACGTGCCATAGAAATAACACCACGTGTATGTTTTAAAAGATTGTTTACACCATTGCTAGCGAATTCACCTTTAATATTTTCTTTGGAACCACCTGTTCCATTTCCTTTAGGATCTCCACCTTGGATCATGAATCCAGGGATGATTCTATGAAATGTTAATCCATCATAGAATCCTTCTTTTACTAATTTTTCGAAGTTCGCTACTGTAATAGGTGCTACAGTAGGATCGAGTTCAATTTTAATTTGTGAACCATTGTCCATTTCAATAATGACCATTTTCAAATCTCCTTATTTTAAATGCCAGATATCTCTGTTGTAATCTCTAATTGTTCTATCTGAAGAGAAGAATCCTGCTTTTGTGATATTAACAAGTGTCTTTCTCTTCCACCAGTCACGGTTTTCATAGTCTTGTAGTACTCTTTCTTTTGTTGCACAGTAATCTTCAAGATCTAATAATGTCATGAACCAGTCTTTATTAATTAAGTTATCTTGTAAATCTTTTAACATCTTTTCATCGCCTAGTTTAATGAGTTGTTTGCTAGTGATGAAGTCAACAGCTTCTTTGATTAATGAAGAATTGTTGTAATAATCAGATGCGTGATAACCAGAAGTATTATATAAGTTGATAACTTCATTGGATGATTTACCGAATGTATAGATATTTTCATCACCAACTAAATCCTTGATTTCAACGTTAGCACCATCTAATGTTCCTAGAGTTAAAGCACCATTCAACATAAATTTCATGTTACCTGTTCCAGAAGCTTCTTTAGATGCTAATGAAATTTGTTCGGAAATATCAGCTGCTGGAATTGCGATTTCTGACTTAGAAATATTGTAGTTTTCAATCATAACGACTTTGAGGTATTGATTTACATCCTTATCATGATTGATCAAGTCTTGTAAGCAAAGAATCAAATGGATAACGCACTTAGCTTGATAATAAGCAGGTGCAGCTTTTCCACCAAATACAACCGTTACAGGACGAGCTGGTTTTTCTCCATTCTTAATAGATAGATATTTATGAATCAACCATAATGCATTCATTTGTTGACGTTTATATTCATGCATTCTCTTGATTTGAATATCAACGATAGAGTTTGGATCAACATCAATCTTTTGTGTTTTCTTGATCATGTTAGCGAAACGTACTTTATTGTTGTATTTGATTTCATCAGCTTTTGTTAAGAATGTTTCATCATCATAATGCTGTAATAATAATTCTAGTTTGGATTCATCTGTTCTCCATTCACTTCCAATTGTTTCATCTAACAATTTAGAAAGTTCTGGGTTACAATGCATGATCCATCTACGGAATGTAATACCATTTGTCTTGTTATTGAATTTATCTGGATAGATATCATAGAATGGCTTTAATTCTTGATTTTTTAAGATTTCTGTATGTAATGCGGCTACACCATTGATAGAATGACCAAAGTGCATATCCATCTTTGCCATATGTACACGATTTTCATCATCCATGATATTTAGTTCTTTGTTTCCGTGGAATGCTGTATTGACAACATAATCTAATCCTTCAATGATTGGCATCAATTGAGGAACAACTTCTAACATATAATCTTGAGGCCACTTTTCTAATGCTTCTGCTAAGATTGTATGGTTTGTATATGCACAAGTGTTAGATACAATACCTGCAGCAGTCTTCATAGGAATGCCTTCTAAAATTAATAAACGAATTAATTCAGGAATAATCATAGAAGGATGCGTATCATTGATTTGAATAGCTACGTGTTTATCTAAATCATAGAGACTATGTCCTTTTTGTTTTTCTTCCATGAGAATCAATTGTGCAGCATTTGATACCATGAAGTATTGTTGATAGATTCTTAACTTTCTACCATCATCATCACTATCATCAGGATATAAGAATAATGTTAGGTTCTTATCAATCTTTGTTTTATCAAAGTTAATAGAATCTGTGATGATAGATGGATCAACAGTATCTAAATCAAATAAATGTAATGTATTTTTATTTCCATGATATCCAATGATATCTAAATCATACATATGAGATTGATATGTCTTACCTGCTAATTCTACTGGGAAAGATACTTTTGTATCTCTTAACATATTCTTTCCTTTTAACCATTCATCAGGAATTTCATATTGTTTATTATCTTTGAATTGTTGTCTAAATAAACCAAAATGATAATTTAAACCAACACCATCACCACAATAATCTAATGTTGCGATAGAATCTAGGAAACATGCAGCGAGTCTACCAAGACCACCATTTCCTAAAGAAGGTTCTTTTTCCATTTCTTCTACTTCTTCAATGGATTTACCATTTTTCTTTAAAAGATCACATACTTCATCATAAATACCTAAGTTGATGAGGTTCTTTCCTAATTGCTTACCAATTAAGAATTCAGCAGAAATGTAATAAAGTTTTTTGTCACCTTGAACATAAGGAAGCTTTTCTGCTTTGTCTTTAACGAGCTCATTGAGTGCGTTAAAAATTTGAAGATTTGTTGCTTGTTTAACGTCTTTCTTTAAAATAGTCGTCAATTCATTTTCGAGTTTCATTTCTTCTCCTTTTCGAGGCTTTAGCCTATACCCTTATAAAAAACAACATTTAAAGTATATCACAACACATAATAGTTTTTGAGAATTGGAAAAGAAGAAAGTTAAAGGTATACTAAAAATAGTTAAGAGGTTTTAGAAATATGAGAAAAGCTGGAATATTAATGCCTGTTTCTGCATTACCGTCAAGACACGGATGTGGATCGTTTGGAAAAGAGGCAAAAGAATTTATTGACTCGTCAGAAAAGGCAGGGATGCATATATGGCAAATCTTACCATTGAATCCAGTTGGAGATGATAATTCACCATATGCATGTTATTCATCTTATGCATTAGATGATATTTATATCTCATTGGATCGATTATATGAAAAAGGATTAATAGAGAAAGTTCCTTCTTTTCATAGAAGAAAGAAAAGAGTTGATTTTGCCTCTGTTCGTAAATTTAGAGAGCCATATTTAAGACAAGCATATCAAAATTTTATACCAGATCAAAACTACGCTGTATTTGCGTATCAAGAGTGGGCGAAAAACTACGCAATCTATCGCGCATTAAAAAAAGTGAATCAAAATAAGCCTTGGATGGATTGGCAAGAAGATATGAAGTGGCAACCAGAAAAACAAAATCTGGAATTAAAAGAATATCAAGATGAAATCTTATACCAATTATTTCTACAATATGAATCTTATTTACAATGGAAAGAAATTAAACAATATGCCAATGATCATGACATAGAAATCATGGGAGATATTCCATTTTATGTGGGATTAGATTCTTCGGATGTATGGAGTTCTAAGAAAAACTTTTTACTTGATTCAGATGGAAGGCCAAGTTTTATCGCAGGTGTACCACCAGATTATTTCAGTGCGACGGGACAAAGATGGGGCAATCCAATCTATGATTGGGATTATATGAAAAAGAATGATTTTACTTTTTGGATGGAACGATTAGCCTATACACAAAAGTTATTTGATATTGTACGTGTTGATCATTTCCGTGCGTTTGATACGTATTGGAAGATTCATGCGGATTGTCCTACTGCAGTTGATGGTGAATGGGTAGAGGCACCAGGATATGCGTTATTTGATTTGATACAAGAAAAAAATCCAGAATTAGAAATCATTGCGGAAGATCTTGGCCTTTTAAGACCAGAGGTTTATACACTGCGTGATCATTACAATTTTAGAGGCATGCGTATCATTCAATTTTCATGGAATTCAGAAGGAATGTCAGAAGATAAAGAACATTTGGTTGTTTATACAGGTACACATGATAACATGCCAATTCATTGTTGGTATCATTCTTTTAATAATCAAGAAAGAAGAAAGATGCGTTCTTGTTTAAAGAAAATGGGATATGAAAATAATAGTTTTGTGACAAATGTGATTCAATATTCATTGGATTCTAATGCAGATATTGTAATTATTCCATTTGCGGATTATCTGCATGGAAAAAAAGAAACAAGAATCAATTGCCCTGGAACGGTTTCTCATGAAAATTGGACTTGGAGAATACAAGATTATTCAAAGTGGAGTAAAAATATTACTGCTATTAAAGAAATGGTCATAAAATCAAAACGCTAAAGAACTGGAAGGTTCTTTTTCTTAATGATTATAGTGTGGAAAGAATGCTATAATATTTTGGAATTTGGAGGATGTGTATATGGATTTATTTTTGAATATCATAAAATCCGTTTTATATGGAATCGTACAAGGTATTACAGAATGGTTACCAATTAGTTCTACTGGACATTTGATTTTGATGAAAAGCTTTTTACCAATGAATGTTTATACAGATGCTGTAAGTAATCAGAACTTTTGGGATATGTATAAAGTAGTCATTCAATTTGGAAGTATATTAGCTGTTTTACTATTATATTTTAAACGTTTGAATCCATTTGATTCTAAATTAAAATCAGCGAAAAAGAGAAGTATTTATCGTTTATGGATCATGATCATTATTGCTTGTATTCCTGCAGGAATTGCTGGAATATTGTTGGATGATTTAGTGGACTCTGTGCTAAGTGCCTCTTGGGTCATCGCAGTAACTTTGATTTTATATGGTATTTTGTTTATTTGGATGGAAAATAAAGAACATCAATATACAGTTGAAACGGTAAAGGATATCACACCAAAGAAAGCTTTGGGTGTTGGTGCTTTCCAAATGCTTGCTTTGATTCCGGGAACTTCTAGAAGTGGCTCAACGATTTTAGGCGCAACATTATTAGGTTTTAATAGAAGCACAGCTACTGAATTTTCATTCTTTATGGCAATTCCTGTTATGTTTGGTGCATCATTGTTAAAAATCATTAAAGCAGATATTACAGTTACATTTGCGAGTGTGATTGTGTTACTTGTTGGATGTCTTGTTTCATTTGGTGTTTCTGTTATCGCAATTCGTTATTTGATGCAATATATTAGAAAACACGACTTTAAAATATTTGGTATATATAGAATCATCCTTGGACTTATTGTATTGTTGTTTTACTTCTTAGGAGTTATTGCATAATGCAATCCTTAATTCTTTGTGGCAGTCTTTTCCTAGAAGGACTGCTTTCATTCTTTTCGCCATGTGTGCTACCAATTGTACCTTTGTATATTGGTTATCTCACAAAAGATTGTAAGAAAATAGATGAAAATGGAAATGTGACATATTCAAGAAAGAAAACATTTCTTTTAACGATTAGTTTTATTTTTGGAATTTTATTTGTTTATGTGTTAGCTGGATTATCAACAGGATTGATTCATGATTTCTTTACAAATCATGATATGTTATTTCAGTTAGTTGGTGGCATTGTATTGATATTTCTAGGACTTGTAAACTTGCATGTCATTCGTATTCCATTTCTAGAAAATACACATCAAAAAATGATGAAACTAGATCAATCGATGACTTGTTTGAAAGCATGGCTATTAGGATTTTTCTTTTCTTTTGCGTGGTCACCTTGTACAGGACCATTGCTCGCACAAGCAATCGTACTTGCGAGTGGTGCAGAAAGTAAAGCATTAGGTTGGATCTATATTCTATGTTACGCAATTGGATTTGTTTGCATCTTTTTATTACTTGGTTTATTTACAGAAGAAGTTTTAAATCTATTAAAGAAATATAGAAATGTGGTGAAATATACTTCTGTGATTTCTGGAATCTTAGTGATTGGATGTGGTTGTTATATGTTGTATGGTGCGTATCAAAAGTATCAAGCAACGCATACTACAGTTGAAGAAGAAAAAGTAGAAGAAAAAACGGATGAAGAAACAGATGAATCATTGGATATAGAAGATTTAAACTTCACATTAAAAGATGCAGATGGAAATACTCATTCTTTGACAGATTACAAAGGAAAAACAATTATTATTAATTTTTTTGGGACTTGGTGCTATTACTGTAATCAAGAATTTCCATCTTTAAAAGAAATACAAGATACGGATAAAGATACAAAAGTGTTGATGATAGCTGCTCCTGGTGTCAATGGAGAAGGGGATATTTCTTACATCACAAACTATATGAAAGAAGCAGGATATGACTTTGATATCTTATTTGATACAGATTTATCTGTAACAAATGCATTTGGAGTATCGGGTTATCCATGTTCATTTATTATTCAACCAGATGGTGAGTATTTAGGATATATTCCAGGATATATTGAACATGAACAACTATTAGAAATCATCGAAGAATCCAAAAAATGAAAAAGTTTTCATAAAACAAAATGTAATAAATAAAAAATATTACAAAAAGTATTGCATATTCAAAAGTGAAGAGTAAACTAATAGACATACAAGCGATGAAGAGAAGAGTAACTTGATTGGAACTTCTTAGAGAGTCCTCATTTGCTGAAAGAGGATAAGGAAAGATGAAGTGAAAATGGTCTTGGAGCTGCGTGGTCGATATTGTAGATCACGACGGGCTGTCCCGTTATAGACATAGAGTATATCTGATGATATTCAGCGTACTTGAAGAGGAAATGATCGTGAGGTTATTTTAAAGTAAGGTGGTACAGCGTAATATACTACGCCCTTATCTAAGGGGCGTAGTTTTTTGTTTCTAGAGCAATAAAAATCACCCCGTCCTACTTCAAGCCAAAAAGAAAAACGGAGGAAAATGAAAATGAAACACACAATCAGAAAAATCGCAGCAGCAGCATTAGCTTGCACACTTGTAGGATGCTCTTCAGCATCTTCCACAGCTTCCACAACAACATCTTCTAGCGAAGACAAAACAATTCGTGTTGGTGCTACAGCAGTACCACATGCTGAAATCTTAAATGATGTTGTTAAAGATGTTCTTGCTGAAGATGGATGGACATTAGAAGTTACAGAATTTACAGATTATGTAACACCTAATACAGCATTGGAAGAAGGCTCATTAGATGCCAACTACTTCCAAACACTTGGATACATGAATGATCAAAATGAATCTAATGGTCTTCATTTAGCAGCAGCTGTTGGTGTTCATATTGAACCAATGGGTATCTATTCTGCAACTGTAACAGATATTAAAGATCTAAAGGATGGCGCAACAATTTCTGTTCCAAATGATACAGATAACTTGGATAGAGGTTTAAGAGTATTAGTACAAGCTGGTCTATTAGAAGATCCAGGTACAGATGATGCTGTTACTGAAACAACATTCAATGGAAATGATGAATTGAATCCACATGGATATGTAATTCAACCAGTAGAAGCTGCACAAGTTCCACTAACACTTGAAGATGTTGATGCAGTAGTAGCTAATGGTAACTATGCTTTAGAAGCAGAACTTCCTTCTTCTCACCCAGCAATCTATGTTGAATCTTTTGATACAGAAACAAGTGTTAAGAGAACAAACTATGTTGTAGTTGAAGAAGACAACTTAGACACAGAAAAGACAAAGGCTTTAGTTAAGGCTATTACTTCTGATAAGGTTAAAGAATATATCGAAGATACATACAAAGGATCTGTAATTACTTCATTCATCGATGAAAATGGTAATGCAGTAGACTAATTCCAATAAAACAGAAAAAATGATATTCAGAGGGGATACCCTCTGAATATTCATGTTAAGAAACAGGAGCGTATTTATGATTGATCTTGTAAATGTAAGAAAAAGCTTTGGTGATCTTGAAGTATTAAAAGACATCAATCTTCATATCAATGAAAAAGAAATCTATGGAATCATAGGACAGTCTGGAGCTGGTAAATCAACATTGTTACGTTGTATCAATGGATTGGAAACTTATGAAAGTGGAACAATTACAGTTGATGGTACAACAGTAGATGTAACTGATAAACAAGCTTTAAGACAATTAAGAAAGAACATGGGAATGATTTTCCAGAATTTTAATCTTCTTTCTAGATTGGATGTATATGATAATGTAGCTTTACCTCTACGTTTTTGGGGAGAAAATCCAAATACGCCAGAAAATAAGCAAAAAATCGAACATTTAATTGAATTAGTAGGATTAAAAGAAAAGATTCATGAAAGACCAGGCAACTTATCTGGTGGTCAAAAACAAAGAGTTGCGATTGCTAGAGCGTTAGTAAACGATCCAAAGATTCTTCTTTGTGATGAAGCTACTTCTGCTTTAGATCCTAGAATTACACATGGTATCTTAGAGCTTTTAAAACAAATCAATGAAGAACTTGGAATCACAATTGTTGTTGTTACTCATCAAATGGAAGTTGTAAAACAAATCTGTGAAAGAGTTGCATTCTTAAAACATGGAGTTGTTCTTGCGGAAGGTAAACCAGAAGAATTGTTTGTAAAGCCAACAGAAGATATTAAAAAATTCTTAGGTGAAGAAGGACAAGCACTACCTAATACGGGTGTAAATGTTCAATTGTTCTTTACAGATGATTCATCTGATGAACCAGTGATTACAGAAATGGCTAGAGAACTTGGAATTGATTTCTCTATTTGTTGGGCTAAATTAGAAGAATTTAGAACAAATGTATTTGGCTCTTTGATTTTAAATATCAAAGAAGAAGATAAAGAAAAAGTATTTGCGTTTTTAGAAAGTAAAAATGTAGCTTGGGAGGTTCTATAATATGTTAGATGTAATCTTAAAAGGTACATGGCAAACACTTTACATGGTGTTCTTCTCTACATTGATTGCGGTTATTTTAGGATTTATTCCTGCAGTGATATTAACTTTAACGGCTGAAGATGGTTTAAAACCAAATCGTATTGTGTATGGAATCTTAGATGTAATTGTAAATGTTTTTCGTTCATTCCCATTTGTTATATTAATGGTTATTGTAATTCCTGTAACGAGATTTATTGCAGGTAAATCCATTGGTACAACTGCAGCTATCGTTCCATTAACAATTTACGCAATTCCATTTATTGCACGTGTATTTGAAAATGCATTACGTGAAACAGATGCTGGTGTTATTGAAGCTGCAAAATCATTTGGCGCTACAGACATGCAAATCATTTTTAGAGTGTATTTTAAAGAATCGGTACCTCGTTTATTAAATGGTGTAGTTCTTCTTATCATTAACATGATTGGTGCGAGTGCAATGGCTGGTACACTTGGTGGTGGCGGTCTAGGAGATATCGCAATCCGTAAAGGATATCAAGCTTATGATATTGGCTATCTAGTCGTTACTTCAATCGTATTGATCTTGATCGTACAACTTGTTCAAGGTATTGGAAACATCATCTATAAAAAGAAAGCTTAACTATCTGTGAAAATCAGATAGTTTTTATTTTGAAAATAAGATTATAATAGAACATGTTATGAAAAAATATGGAAATGTTATTTTAGGTTCAGTGCTATTAACGGTAGGTATCTGGGCATTTGTTACACCAACAGGAATTAACTTTGGTGGATTGATTGGTTTAGCACAAATCATCAATTACTTTTTAAGAATGATTGTTTCAATTCCAAGTACGATTAATACTTTAGGAATCATTAATTTACTTTTGAATATTCCTTTATTTATTGTTGCGTTAAAAATCATGCATCAAGAATTTTGTATTAAAACAATATTATCTTTAATCATACAAACATTACTTCTATCACTGCTTCCTACATTAAATCATCCTGTTGTAGAAGATATGTTATTGAATGTTATATTTGCAGCGCTGATATGTGGAATTGGTGTAGGACTTGCGTTAAGTGGTAGTGGATGTTGTGGTGGAATGGATATCGCTACAGTTTGTATTGTGAAAAAACATCCTGATTTTAAAACAGGTATGTTATCTATTTACTTTAATATCGTATTATTTAGTGTTTGTTTATTGTGGACTGATTTAACAACGATATTATATTCAATTATCTTTGTTGGCTTGTTATATACAATTGCAGATCGTTTTCATGCACAGAATATTAACGTCACTGCATTGATATTCACAAAAAACAAAGATATGAAAAATATCATCATGAATACAATGGGTAGAGGTGTTACGTATTGGAATGGAAAAGGTGCATATACAGAAAATGATACTGAAATCTTATACGTTGCCATCAATAAATATGAAGTTCAACAATTAAATAGTATTATTCATGAAGCAGATCCTAATGCATTTGTGACTTTATCACAAGGATCATTAATTCATGGAGGCTTTGAAAAGAGATTATAGGATGATAGAAATATCATTCTTTTTTTATGCTATTCCAACAAAATTCCAACAAACACTATAATTTTACTAATTTTTTTATATGTTCACTTCATTGAAAAATTAAAAAACCGCTATTTCTAGCGGAATTTCAGACAGTGCCGACTATAGGACTTGAACCTACGACCTATGCGTTACGAGTG
>CAVFDO010000068.1:0-12286 GCA_963621095.1 bacterium | reverse complement strand
ACAGCTTGTATTGAAGAACAAAGATATCTCAATACACATTTTCATCATGTTGATCCTAATGCCCCATTTCAAAAAAATGATTGTTTCATGAAGATTGCAGATAATATTTCTACACTTCTTTCAGAATCTATTTTAGATACAAAATCATTGATTCAAGAAGACCAACTTTCTAACGCAACACAAGCAATTGCTTCACATTCTATTATCAATATCTTCGGAATTACTTTTTCGATTGAAATCGCACATGACTTCAAAATGAAAATGTTGTCGATTGGAAAACACGTTAATATTGTTTCAAATCCAGAAGAATACGCTTTCTATTTTGAATCCAGCAATCAAAGCGAATGTTTTATCTTTATTTCTTATTCAGGAGAAACACAAGAATTGATTCAATTAGCACACAATCTAAGAGTAAAAGGCTATCCAACAATCGCAATCACTTCAATCGGAAATAATACTTTATCTAAAGCATGTTATTGTTGGCTTCCATTAAGTTCAAGAGAAAAGATTACTTCAAAAATTGCCAATTATACATCAAATATTTCTACGCACTATATCTTAGATGTGTTATTTTCTACAGTATTTGCGATGAATTATGATAAAAATCTTTCTTATAAGAAAAATCTTTCTAAAAAGATTGACTATGGTAGAACAAGTGTCATCCCAATGTTAAACGATGATGAATACGAAAAAAGCGAGTGACGGGGATCGAACCCGCGTATTCAGCTTGGGAAGCTGACATTCTACCATTGAATTACACTCGCAATAACAATTTCAAGTATAGATCAATTAGATTAAAACCACAATACAACTTATAATAATCATCATGAAACAAATCAATAAAACTTTAGGAAATAAATTAATTGAATGGTATCGCCAAAACAAAAGAGATTTGCCATGGAGAGATACTGGAAATGCATATGATGTATGGCTTTCCGAAATCATGTTACAACAGACGCGTATTGAAGCCGTCAAACCAAAATTCTATTTATTCAAAGAAACTTTTCCAACAATAGAAGATTTATCAAAAGCAGACGATGATTTATTACTACGCGTTTGGGAAGGTTTAGGATATTATTCACGCGCTAGAAATCTTAAGAAATGTGCGCAAATATTAGTTAAAGAATACAACAGCAAACTACCAGAAGAATATGATCAGCTGATTAAGCTACCTGGTATTGGTCCATATACGGCTGGTGCAATTGCTTCAATAGCTTATCATAAGCCACATTCTGCCGTAGATGGAAATGTACTTCGAATATTCGCAAGACTATTTGAAATCACAGATGATATCCGAGATACTAAAACAAAAGATAACATTCAAACGATTATTGATAATTATTTAAAGAAAGATCCTGAACAATCTTCTGATTTCAACCAAGGGTGTATGGAATTAGGAGAAGTTATTTGCGTACCTAATGGAAAACCAAAGTGTGATATCTGTCCAATTCATGAATTTTGTTTAGCTTCTATCCATAACAAAATAGAAACAATTCCATACCGCAGCGCATTAGCTAAAAGAAAAATCATAAATCGAACTTTATTAATCATAAGAGATGGTGATCATTTTCTCATACGCAAAAGAGAAAAAAAGGGATTGCTTGGAGGAATGTATGAATTTATTGGTGTTGATTCTTTTTTAACAAAAGATGAAATTATAAATACTTTAGAAAAACAAAATATCTATCCATTAAAGATTACAAAATTACCAGACGCAAAACATATATTCACACATCTAGAATGGCATATGCATGCATATGAAATCACAGTAGAACAAATAGAATCTATAGAAAAAGAAGATTATATGTTATTTGATAGAATAGATTTATTATCTAAGGCAATTCCATCCGCATTCAAAAAATATAAAGATTATTACGCATTAAGGTAAAAAAGTGTTGCATAGCAAAAATGAATATGATATATTATTAAGGCACTGGCGAGTTGGTGAAGCGGCTTAACACACCGCCCTTTCACGGCGGCATTCACGGGTTCGAATCCCGTACTCGTCACTAAAAAGCACATATTATTTGTGCTTTTTTATTTTCAAACAAATATCTTTTGTAAAAAAAAGGTTGCATATCACTTTTTACTATGATATATTATTTGAGCACTGGCGAGTTGGTGAAGCGGCTTAACACACCGCCCTTTCACGGCGGCACTCACGGGTTCGAATCCCGTACTCGTCACTTTTATTTTATAGGGGCATCGTACAATGGTAGTACATCGGTCTCCAAAACCGCTGATGGGAGTTCGATTCTCTCTGCCCCTGCCTAAAAAGCCATTCTTAGAATGGCTTTTTTATTTATATAGCTTTTTAAAAAAATGAGATTCATTTTGAACCTCATTTTCATTTGTTTTGTCGTAATGGTTGAATCCGATCTGAAGTTACTTTCGCAATAAATCCTGTTAATAAACCAGTTGGAATAGATAAAAGTAGAAAGTATGGTAATATCACTGCGATGTAAGTTGTCATATAGAAAAAAGCAACTACGCACACTTGTCCGACACTATGTGCTATCGCTGACATCACAGAAGAAAACATCATAGAAGAATGCAATTTATCCATAATAATTAATACAATACTACTTAATACGACACCACCTAAAGAAATCCAAAACGAAGATCCCATGAATCTGCCACTCATTAGATTCCCAATAATGACACGCATCATATTTACAATAACCATTTCTTTTACGCCAAGTATACGAATCGTTACTAGTGATATGATATTCGCTAGACCAATCCTAAAAATCCCAAACATTGGCGGAATCATAGCTGTTTCCACTAAATTCAAAGTAATAGCCATCGCAGATAATAGTGCTAAATATGTAAATCTTTTTACTTGTTTATTCATTCAACAAATAATTCTCCGCTAACTCTTGAGATGCAATCATTATCCCATTTGGAATACAAGTAATAGGCATGATACTATTTCCATCATCCCATCCCATTCCTTCACATGTATGGTTTGGACATTCTACTTCTTCAACATGCCACTTTCCATCTTTCACTTCAATTGTCATATCTCCATAATCACCTGTAACGGTATATTCCGCATCAATTCCTGAATCAAACCATTTTTCAACCTGTTGATTATGAATGACCGCAACCCAAATACCTTCAGCTTTTTCACTTGGTGCAACATTTGTATCTGCCGTTTCATTAGATTTCAAAAATACATTCAATCCAATGATACAAGCAATCGCCAAAACAACAATAACAATTAATATTTTAATTTCTTTCTTTTTCATAACTCTAAGATTATATCATGAAGTTTTACCGATTAAACTTTTTTCTTCTTTCTGTAGATTGAATCATTTTTTGTTTCAACCCTTCATAATCTTCATCTTGAATCATTTGTTTCATATTTTCTAATTCTTTTTCAAAAGAACAAATTTCATTTAATAGATAGTCTTTATTTTCAATAAATAATTCAGGCCACATAGATTCATTGATTTCCGCAATTCTAGTTAAATCTCTAAAAGAGTCTCCTGTATATTCCACTAAATGTGTATTATCCGTTACATTCATCAAAGATACCGCAATAACATGTGTAAGTTGTGATAAAAAACCAATCATCTTATCATGTTCTTCTGCACTTAATTCTGCGATTCTTGAAAATCCTAAGATTTCAGCTAATTGATGTGCTGTTCCAATTGCTTCTTTAGAATTATCTTTGGTAGGAACAATAATAAAGTTGGCACTTTCGAACTTCTCAGCGTCCGCATATAAAATACCTTTATATTCTTTACCAGCCATTGGATGACACGCAATAAATTCAATATCTTCTCTTAGTATTTCATTGATATTACGAATGATATTTCTTTTTACACCTGTTACATCCGTTAATAACGCATTGTTTTTTATATATTGTTGGTTTTCTTTAATCCACTGAGCAAATGTCTTAGGATATAAACAAGAAATGATAATATCTGCTTCTTTTACATCTTTTGGATCTGTACTTCCCTTTATGATCCAACCTTTTTCTTTTGCGTAAGAAAGAGCGTTTTCATCAATATCTATTCCAATACAGGAAAACCCTTTTTTACTGAGTCCTTCGACGTAACTTCCACCTAAAACACCTAAACCAATTACCGCAAAAACAGTATTCTT
Source organism: bacterium (assembly GCA_963621095.1). GTDB lineage: Bacteria > Bacillota_I > Bacilli_A > Erysipelotrichales > Erysipelotrichaceae > Bulleidia. The sequence goes on along the minus strand of CAVFDO010000068.1, from coordinate 8,173 downwards.
ATCAATCATAGTTCACTCCCATGCTTCTTAAATCTTCAAAAAATTGAGGATAGCTTTTTTGAATTGCTTCACACCCTTGAATCACTACATCATCACTTAATAAAGAAAGTACACTTAATGCCATCACAATTCTATGATCATTATGTCCTTGCAACAAAACATTACTATTTAATGTTGTTGGTCCATTCACAATAACTGTTCCACCTTCAGAATGAATATCACAGCCAAGTTTTCTGAGTTCTTCCTCCATTGTGGCAATACGATCACTTTCTTTGATCCTTAATCTTTCGCAATGTTCAAAGACTGTTGTACCTTCACATTGACTCGCTAAAGCGAATAATGCCGGTCCAAGATCTGGGCAATCTGCCAAAGATAGTTTTGTTGATTTCAATGGATGAGAAATAATCTGGTAACCATTTTCTATTTCTTTTACTTCCCCACCCATTTGTTTTACAAATTCAAGAATCACATGATCTCCTTGGTGAGAATCATGATTCAAATTTAGAATTCGAACGCTTTTCTTTTGTGTTAAAGCTAGTTCACAAAAGAATGCCATCTGGGAATCATCGCCTTCCACCATACAATCAAATTCTTTATATGTTTGATTTCCAGGCACGAATATGTCAAGTCCTTCCCTTTTAATTTCAATGCCTGCTTTATTTAACGCATCAATTGTTAAAGTGATATAAGAAGCAGATTCAAATGGTGGAAGAATATGAATGATACTATCTTGATTACATAAAGGTAACGCAAATAATAAACCTGTAATAAATTGTGAAGAAACATCTCCATTTACTGCGAATTCTCCTCCTTGTAGAGGACCGCCTACTTTTAAAAGAGAATCCTGCTTTTTAAATAAAATCTTCTTTTCTTCAAATAAAGATTCATATACTGATTGTGGTCGTTCCATCAATCGTCCGTGTCCTGTAAAAGTAACCAATTCATCACATAAAGCAGCTAATGGTATCATAAAACGAAGTGTACTACCAGATTCATTACAATCAAGAATTTCTTTATCATATTTAAATTGTCCACCACATCCATGAACAATAATCATATCTTCTTTTTGTTCGAAATTTACACCTAAATGTTCTAATACCGATATCGTAGCTTGAATATCTTTGCTAGAAGAAACACCACGAATGTAAGAGGTTCCTTTCGCTAAAGATGCAGTAATCAAAGCTCTATGAGAAAGTGATTTTGATGATGGTAAAGTTACACTTGCACTATCATTTATGGTTGATTTATGAAAATGAATATCCATATTATTCCCCTTCTGTAAAGTAAAGTTCACCGAATCTAGTGATCAACAAGTCAACAAGCGCAATCGCACTCATTGCATCTACAACCACTCTCGCTCTATGAATGATTGCGGGATCATGTCTTCCTTGAATCTCTATTTCAACATCTTCTTTTGTTTGAAAATTAACTGTCTGTTGTAATTTTGAAATCGATGGTGTTGGTTTAAAAACAGTTTTAAAACGAATTGGCATCCCATTGGTTATACCGCCATTGATGCCGCCATTGTGATTTGTCTTAGTAGTAACCGTATCATCTTTCATATAAAACGAATCATTTGCTTGAGAACCATACATATTTGCGAATTCAAATCCACTTCCAAACACTACACCTTTACAAGCAGGAATCGAAAATAATGCATGAGATAATATAGATTCAACAGAATCAAATTCCGGTTCACCAATCCCAGCATCCATCCCAATGATTGCGGTATCTAAGATTCCTCCAACAGAATCTTGATTTTTTCTAGCTTGATTGATTAATTCAATCATTTCTTCTCCTTTAGAATCATCTAAAACAGAAAATAGTTTTGTATTACAAGCTTGAATATCTTCATATAAATGTTCTTCATCAAACTTACGATCTTCTATATGCATCATCTTTTGAATATGTGTACCAATATAAATTCCTTTTTGGTTTAACACACTCATACAAATAGCTCCTGCAGCTACTAAAGGTGCTGTCAATCTACCAGAGAAATGGCCTCCACCACTTGCATCTTCATAACCACAATATTTCATGTGTCCCGCATAATCCGCATGTGCAGGTCTAGCTATATTTTCTAATGCGTTATAGTCTGAAGAATGTACATTTTTATTTTGTATTACTAGCGAAATAGGTGTACCTTCTGTATATCCATTTTTCACACCAGATAAAATTTCAGGAATATCATCTTCTTGTCTACCAGTAGAAATCGTACCTTGTGCTTTTCTTTGATTCATCATTCTTGTCATCAATTCATAATCTATTTTCACACCACTTGGTACACCATCCATCACAACGCCAATCGCTGGACCATGTGATTCTCCAAATAAAGTAATTGTTATATTATTTCCAAATGTATTTTTCATTTTAATTTCTCCAATACTTTTTCCATATTCCAATCTTCAATATACCCTTTACCAATTTCATCTACTTGAACGATTGATATATGATCATGATCCGCTTTCTTATCATTCTTCATTAATTCAAAAACTTTATTTGTATCATATTCACAAGATGTAGGTAATTGTAATCTTTTTAACACTTTCGTTAATCTTTCTTTAATATCTTCTTTATTTAGAATCTGTAACATTCCTAGTCCTACACATTCTCCATGATAATATCCATTCATTCCAAAATAAGATTCAAAACCATGTCCATATGTATGGCCAAAATTCAGTAATTTTCTTTCACCCGTTTCATTTTCATCATGTTCTACAATATCTTTTTTGATATATAAACAACGTTCTATGATTTCATCAATGTGTTCTTTATAATCATCCTTTTCAAAGATTCCAAATAACTTAGGATCTTTAATTAAACCTTCTTTCACAGCTTCAGCAAGTCCATTATGATAATGCCTATCTGTTAATGTTTCTAATACTTCAGGATCTACTAGTACCTTCTCCGGTTGCCAAAAGGCACCAACACAATTCTTAACGCCATTGAAATCAATTGCGGTTTTACCACCGATAGAGGAATCAATTTGTGATAAGGATGTTGTAGGAATATTTACATAATGGATTCCACGCATATAGATTGCGGAAGCAAATCCTGCCATATCCCCAACGACGCCACCACCTAGGGCAATCACTGTATCTTTTCTAGATACATGTGCTTCTTGCATTGCTTTTAGAATATCTTGTAATGTATCAAAGTTTTTATGTGCTTCACCATTTTGAAATACATACATAGAAGCATCAGGATATTGATCACATAATATCTTTTGCCATTTTTTAGGAACACCATCATCTGAAACAATAAATATTCTTCCTTGATTTCCTATATATTCAGATGCCTTATTCAACAAACCTCTTTCTAAGTAGATCGAATAAGTTTTACTCTTTGCGTGCATTACGATTTCCATCTTTCTTCTCCTCCAAAATAAAACCATATGGCATTATCCATATGGTTGTCTTTGATCAACATTTAGATAATGCCTATTCACAATAAAACGGGCAATTATCCATTACCCTCATCATCTAAAGTAATAATAAAAATATTTATTTACATTTTTTATTTTCATCGCATTCATAATACCTTTTAGACACTTTAAAATCAATCATTTTAAAGAAATGTTGAAAAAAAGAATATACAATAAATCATTCTTTTTTACATTCTTTCAAAAAAAAGATTGTAATAACGATGTTACTACAATCTTTCATTCATATAATGTTGTTTTGATTATCTTTCGAAATATTTCTTACGATCTTCAGATAAGTTATCGCAGTAATAACGAACTGTTAATGAAGAATTCACTTTATCAGCTTCTGTTGGTTCAACGATAAAGCTATCACCTTCCAACATACAGTTTAGAATTGCTTCACAAGTTGATGATAAGTTATCAACACCTGCTTCAACTTCTGTTAAAAGATCACCTGCGTTGACTTCAATATAAAGCCAATCCATAGCGTGAGCTTCACCCTTCTTCCAATTGATAATATCTTCATAATCCTTTGCGGATTTCTTATTTACAACTGGAGCAGTTTCTTTCTTCACTGTCTTTTTAGCAGCTGCCTTCTTAGGTGCAGCTTTCTTAGCAGTAGCCTTCTTAGGAGCAGCTTCTTTCTTTACTGTTTCCTTTTTAGCTGTGGCTTTCTTTGCTGGAGCCTTTTTTGTTTCTTCTACTTTTACTTCAGCTTTTTTAGGAGCAGCTTCTTTTTTCACTGTTTCTTTCTTAGCTGTTGTCTTCTTAGGTGCAGCTTTTTTAGCTGGTGTTTCTTTCTTTACAGTTTCTTTTACTGTTGCTTTCTTTTCTGTAGTCTTTGTTTCAGTACTTACAGTTTTCTTTGCTGGCATGATCATACCTCCCTTTAATACAAAAATTATAGCATATTAAATCAATAAGAATGAAAAATATTTCACAGATATCATTATTCTCATGATAATATTAAATAGAGAAAGTCGCTTTTTATGATTGTTAATAAATATGAAATGAAGAAAATAGAAGAAGAATCTGGCTATTCTGCGCAAGAACTTATGGATATGGTTGGAAAAGCTATCGCAAATAAAATCAAAGAAAGCTTTTCACCAAGTTCCAAAATCATAATTCTTGTAGGAAATGGTAATAATGGTGGGGATGGGTATACGATTGCTCATTATTTAAAAGATTATTCTTATCAAATATTACAACTTGATGGCAAGCCTAAATCTTTAGAAGCAATTCACGCATCAAGTTTAATAGATTCTCATTTCATTCATTCTTTTGATACAACATATATAAAAGATGCTAACTTAATTATTGACGCAGTTTATGGTTTCTCTTTTCATGGAGAATTAAAACCAGAAATCAAAAAGATATTTCGAACAATTAATCAAGCTCATAAATTAATTTGGTCAATTGATATCAATAGTGGTGCAGAAAGTGATAGTGGTCATTTTGATATAGATACGATTCATTCTGATTTAACACTCGCAATTGAATGTTATAAACCATTTCATTTATTACACAAAGAACATGAATTATTCAAAAATTGTGAATGTATCAATTTAAATCTCAATCATTCTATTCAAACAAAATTTCATGAAATGAATGAAGAACTTTTCTTTCAAGCTTTTCCAAAGAAAAGTGAAACTTCTTATAAAGGATCCTATGGAAAAACATTGATTGTTGGTGGGGGATATGGAACTGCAGGCGCGTTAAGTCTAAATATCATCGGTGCTAAAACTGTAGGCTCTCCTTATATCAACGTTGGATTACCAGATGAAATCTATAATATTGTCGCTACGCAACATATCACGCCTGTATTTCATCCATTCGGCCATGAGACATGGGAAAAAACTTTAGGGCCTTTGATTCAAGACGCTAAAGCGATTGCTTTTGGTTCTGGTGCTACAAAACTATCTCGTAAAACTGAATGCATGGATAAAATCTTACAAGAATCCACAAAGCCAGTTGTATTGGATGCGGAAGCTCTAAGATTACTTGTTCATAACACATGGGTATTACGTTTTGTACATTGTCCTATCATCCTTACGCCTCACTTAGGCGAATTCTCTGCGCTATGCAACCAACCAATTGAAATCATTCAAGACCGTAAAATTGAATACGCAAAAGAATTTTCCCAAAAACATAAAGTCTATGTTGTATTGAAAGGGCCACATACAATCGTCACTTCACCAAATGGTGATCTTTACATCAATCAAAGTGGAAATCAAGCTCTCGCACAAGCTGGTTCTGGCGATTTGTTGACTGGCATTATCGTTGGTTTATTAACATTAACAGCCGATGTATTTACAGCCATTTGCATGGGAGTATGGTTACATGGATACTTAGCAGATTATGGAAAACAATTCTATGCAATGCATACATTTCCAATTGAAAAATATCCTAAAATCATGAATGAATTATTAAAAAAACACGGGCTTTGATCCGTGTTTTCTTTATCCTTTTAATCCTTCTTCTTGTCTTTGCATGTTTTCTACAACAACATCATAGATATCACCAATGGATTGACCATATTCAAGAATCAACCATGGTTCATTTGTGTGAAAATGAATCTTAATCAAAGTATCATCACCTACAACAAGTAAGCAATCACCTTTAAAATGTTCTGTGATGTAATCATTGATCTTATCTTCATCTAGATCATGTCCATCAATCAATAACTGTGTATCAAATTTAAATTCTAATTGTTCCATATTTCCTCCAATGAATGATTTCATTTTATCACCACAACATTTGAAAGTCATTTAACATTATTTAATTCTATATTTGACTTTGTCTGATTTCGTACTTATAATATTGTCCGATATCAGACAAGGGGGATATATGAACGCAATTCAAACAAATCATAGATACAATGAATTATTTAATAAGATGACTGGTGTTTATCGTACAATTGTAAAACATTATGATATGTCAGAATGTCAATTTTGGATCTTATATGCATTAACAGAAGAACAAAAACCATTAGCACAGAGTGAATTAATGCGTTATATTAACGCTCCAAAACAAACAATTCATTCCGCTATTCATAAATTAATCGACGAAAAAATGATTTTCCTACAAGAAATCAACGGTAAGAAAAAATCATATATTTTATCTCAACAAGGAAAAGAATTATCAGAAAAAACTGTTCAAATCGTTATTCAAGATGAAATTAATGTATTTGAACAGTTCTCTGAAGAAGAAAGGAATCAATTTCTATCTTTAACTCAAAAATATATTGAATTATTAGAAAGTACAGGTATTAAATAATGAAAATACAATTATCTGATCACTTTACATATAAACGATTATTACGATTTGCTTTTCCATCTATTGTAATGATGGTATTTACTTCTATTTATGGTGTTGTAGATGGATTCTTTGTATCCAACTATGCAGGAAAAACCGCATTTGCGGCCGTAAATTTAATTATGCCATTCATCATGATTACTTCAGGATTAGGATTCATGTTTGGTACAGGAGGTTCTGCACTTGTTTCATTGAAATTAGGTCAAAAAGATGAAAAGAATGCCAATCGATATTTTACGATGATTGTTTATGCGACAATTATTTTTGGAGCTATTCTATCTATTTTAGGTTTTATCTTCACCCCACAAATAGCTAGATTACTCGGAGCTACTGACGCCATGTTGGAAGATTGTATCATCTATGGAAGAATCAATATGGTATTTAATGTTCCATTCATGTTACAAAATCTATTTCAAGCCTTCTTTATCACTGCTGAAAAGCCAAAACTAGGTTTATATACAACGATAGTTGCTGGATGCGCGAATATGGTATTGGATTTTGTATTTGTTGGAATATTTCCCTGGGGTGTTGTAGGTGCTGCTGCTGCGACTGCGATTTCTCAATGCATTGGTGGAATCTTTCCTATCATTTACTTCATAAGAAAAAACGATTCTAGATTATCTCTTGTGAAAACAAATATTGAAATGGATGTAATTGTTAGAGCGAGTAGTAATGGTGCTTCTGAATTAATGAGTAATATTTCATCCTCTTTGATTTCAATGTTATATAACCTTCAGTTAATGAAGTACTTTGGTGAAAATGGAATTGCGGCTTATGGTGTTCTTATGTATGTACAATATGTATTTGTCGCAATCTACTTAGGATACACAATTGGATCTTCTCCCATCATTTCTTATCATTATGGTGCTTCTAATGAAACTGAAATTCAAAATATGTTTAAGAAGAGTTATTCGTTAATTCTTGTTTCAGGTATTCTTTTAACAATTACCGCAAACTTAGCTTCTGGTCTTATCGCACAAATATTTGTTGGATATGATGCTGAATTACTTCAATTAACAAAATATGCTTTCACTTTATTTTCATTAATGTTTGCTCCAGCAGGCATCAATATTATGACTTCTGCATTCTTCACAGCATTAAATAATGGAAAAATTTCTGCTTTGATATCTTTTCTAAGAACACTAATATTTCAATCTAGCACTGTTTTAATACTACCACTTATCATTGGGAAAGATGGTATTTGGCTATCCGCAATGAGTGCTGAAATTTGTGCTATCATTGTTTCAATATATTGTATCTTTGCCTTCAAAGAAGAATATCATTACATCTAAAATAAACCTTTCAGCTCAGCAATCTAATCTTTTCTTTTTTATAGCTTGAGGTAAATTCTCACAATGGACAACCTTACTGTTCGACTATATATATCACGTCAACCGTAGCTTTTAGGTATACGAGTTAAACTCACTTTAATCC